>NZ_WJZM01000080.1:0-24559 GCF_021609545.1 Pseudomonas sp. PA-1-6B | reverse complement strand
GTACCCTGGCCGACTTGATCCTGGGCCGCGACACCCCGTTGACCCGACAACCCTGGGTGATTCGCGAAGGCGGACTCCAGGCGCTCAAGGCCTGGGAGCCCGAGCCGTGCCGTTGGCTGGGTTACAACGCGATCATTCGCAGTTTTGTCCATGAAGACCAGGTGTTGGCCAACCCCAACACCCCGCCCTGGCGCCGCAAGCTGGCAACCGGCGTTGCCGGTTTCATGGAAGGCTTCATGCACTGACTCGTTCCACCCACAGGGGAAAACCCATGAGCATCACGCAATTCAAAGACACGCTGAACACCGCTCTGCCAGATTCATCACCGGTGGCGGTGCCCCTGGGCGCGCCCATCGCCGTGGCCTCGACCCTGAGCGTGGAGCGCAACGACGGGGTCGAGACCGGCATCTGGGCGTGCACCCCGGGGCGCTGGCGTCGGCAGATTAAATCCCAGGAGTTTTGCCATTTCATCCAAGGGCGCTGCACCTTCACGCCCGACAACGGGGAAACCCTGCACATACAAGCCGGTGACGCACTGATGTTGCCAGCCAATAGCACCGGTATCTGGGATATCCAGGAAACCGTGCGCAAGACCTACGTCCTGATTCTGTAATGCTTTGATCCTTGATCGCCTGCCATAAAAACAGCCCTAAAACCGCCAGGAAATCGAACCATGAAAGCCATTGCCCTGTTGCCCTTGATGTTGGTGGCCTCTATCAGCCAGTCTGCCGAGACCGTGAAGATCTATAACTGGTCGGACTACATCGCACCGGATACCACCAGGAACTTCCAGAAAGACACCGGCATCGGTTTCACCTATGACCTGTACGACAGCAACGAAACCCTCGATGGCAAGCTGATGACCGGTAAATCGGGTTACGACGTGGTGTTTCCTTCCAACCATTTCATGGCGCGGCAGATCCAGGGCGGCGCCCTTAAAAAGCTCGACAAGAGCCAGTTGCCCAACTGGAAAAATCTCAACCCGGTGCTACTCAAGGCCGTGGAAAACAATGACCCTGGCAATGCTCACGGCTTTCCGTACCTGTGGGGCAGCACCGGCATTGGCTACAACATCGACAAGGTCAAGGCGGTACTCGGCGACGACGCCCCGGTGGACTCCTGGGACCTGATCTTCAAGCCGGAAAACATGGCCAAGCTGCAAAAGTGCGGGGTCGCCATCCTCGACAACGGCCCCGAACTGCTGCCAGCCGCGCTGAATTACCTGGGCTTGCCGCACCACAGCAAAAAAGCCGAGGACTACAAGAAGGCCGAAGCCCTGCTGATGCAAGTGCGGCCTTACGTGGCGTATTTTCATTCCTCGAAATACACCGCCGACCTGGCCAATGGCGATATCTGTGTAGCCGTCGGTTTCTCCGGCGACATCCTGCAGGCCGAAAGCCGCGCCAAGGAAGCCAGGAACGGCGTGAATATCGGCTACAACATTCCCAAGGAAGGCGCGGCGATCTGGTTTGACATGGTCGCCATGCCCGCCGACGCGCCGGATGAGAAAGCCGGCTATGCCTTCATGAACTATCTGCTGCGCCCCGACGTGATGGCGAGTGTCACCAACTACGTGCACTACGCTAACGGCAACGCGGCGGCCGACAGCCTGGTAGACCCGGCGATCAAGGCCGACACCAAGGTGTATCCGAGCCCGGAGATGATGGGCAAGCTGTTTGCACTGCAAGCCATGCCGTTGAATATCGACCGGGTGCGTACTCGGGTATGGAATACCATACGGACGGGGCGTTGACAGGCGCCAACCACGCTTTCAGCCCGAATGATGTTCATGGGTTCTCCAGGTCATGCCCCAATGACTGGATGAATAATGAAAACAACTCGGGCTGCGACGAAATGTCCAGCTTGGCGTACAAATGCCTGCGGTGCACTTTTACGGTGTCCGGCGAGATCTTCAAGCGTTCGGCCATGGCCTTGGAGGAGAACCCACGCAACACCAGCCGGGCGATTTCCAGCTCGCGGTCCGACAGCACACCGCTGCCGAAATGACTCAGGGCATCGCGAATCTGGCTGTCCATGGCCGGTGCCCGCTGGGTGCTTTGCTGCCAATGCTGGTGCATGAGTGGCAACACCCACGCCGACAGCGTGGTCAACAGCCCGGTTTCTTCAAAGCTGAAGCGCCGCTGCATGCCCAGCGACAGCGACAGCGTGCCCACGCCGGGCAGTTGCAGGATCACTTGCACTTCGTCTTCCAGCACATTGTCGTGGAAGTAATTGAGGAAGTACTCACTCTGGCGAAAATGGTCCGGCGCCACTTCCTCCAGGCGGTATACGCCGCTGGCATAGTTTTCGCGGCAGGCCTGGTAAAACGGGTCGAGCAGGTACAGGCCGTTGAGGTACACCAGCATCGACGCCGGCTTGCTGCTGGGTTGGGCATCGTACTCCTCCAGGGCCTGGGGCGGGCCATCCAGCGGGTAGAAAATCGCCAGGGCATTATCGAAGGGCAGGCACTGGTGCAATAACAGCACCAGTTGCTTCCAGAACCGCTCGGTGCCGATCTGTGACAGGGTGCGGCCCAACCCCGCGTGCATACCGATTTCCCGGAACAGGCTCATCTCAACATCCCCACCCTCAAATGATCGGCCAAGGGTTAGGCTTCTGCCGGGCACCGTCAAGGGGAGTACGCCAATAGGGGAATTGGCCGGCAGCACCACCAGCCGATAACGTTGACACTGTCCAACGGGAAGCATATCCCGAGGAATAATCATTTTTCGTTTCTGCCTCACACCAAAAACAACGACAGAGGATAACGATATGAGTGCCACCCCCGCGCCCGATGGCGTGCTCAAGCCCACCCTGAGCGTCTTTGATGTCGTGGCTATTACCGTTTCAGCGGTAACGCCGGCCAGTTCCGTCTTTGTGATCGCCCCGTTTGCCATTCAGCAGGCGGGCAGTGGCGTGTTCCTGGCGTTTGTGATGGCGGCGTTGCTCGCGTTGATGTTCGCCTTCTGTTACGCCGAACTCGGCCGCGCCCATAACAGTGCCGGCGGCGAGTATGTGTATGCCAAGCGCGTGTTTGGTGGCATGGCCGGTTACGCCACCTTCCTGACGGTGCTGGTGATGTTGCTGTTTATCCCGCCGGTATTGGCGACCGGTGCGGCGACTTACCTGAATAACGCCCTGGGCACGACATTCGATTCGCAAACCGTCGCCCTGGTGATCGTGGTGTGCAGCTACGCCCTGGGCATCCTCAACATCAAGCTCAACGCCTGGATCACCGGCACCTGCCTGCTATTGGAAGTGGCGGCGTTGTTGGTGATTGTGGTGATCGGCTTCGGTAACCCGGTGCAACCGGCCAGTGTGTTGTTGCAGCCGCAGATCGTCGAAAACGGCGTGTTGCACCTGGCGCCCTGGGCCTTGGTGATCGGCGCCGTCGGCATCGGCCTGTTCTCGTTCAACGGCTACGGCCCGGCGGTGTTGCTGGCCGAAGACATGAAGTGCGGCGGCAAGGGCGTGCACAAGGCGGTGCTATGGTCGTTGGGGTTGGTGGTGGTCATCGAGTTGGTGCCGATCACCGCGCTGTTGATCGGCGCGCCGTCCTTGAGCGAGATGATCAGCAGCCCCGACCCGATCGGCTATCTGTTGACCAGTCATGGCAATGAAACCTTGTCGCGGCTGGTGAGTGCCGGGATTTTCCTGTCGGTGTTCAACGCCATCGTTGCCATCGTGATCCAGATTGGCCGGGTGGTGTTCAGCAGCGGTCGCGATGCGCTGTGGACGCCGAGTATCAACAAGCTGTTCACACGTATCCACCCGCGCTGGGACTCGCCGTGGCTGGCAACACTGTTCCTGGCGATACCCTCGGCGCTGTTGAGTTTCAGCTCGAACCTGGCCGACCTGACCTCGTTCAGCGTGTTGCTGATCATGCTGGTGTACCTGGTAGTGGCGCTGAGCGCGCTGATGAGCCGGGTGCTGCTGCGTGATCGCGAACATCCCTATCGCATGCCCTTATGGCCGCTGCCGGCATTGCTGGCGGTACTGGGTGCCGGTTACCTGCTAGTGACCTTGATCCTGGAGGCCTCGGTACGCGACATCATGATCATCATCGGCTTGCTGGCCCTGTCGGTGATTTTGTATTGCATCAGTGGCCGGTTGAGTCCGGCGTTTCAGAAACTGTAAGGAGTGGGTATGCGTGCACGTCAATTGGGCATTACGTTGGGGTTGGGCATGCCCGGCGAATTGAATGCCATCACCGATGTTCCCGGGGTTCGGGTCGGTCACTCGACGCTCAAAGCCTGTGTGGACGGTAAGCAGGTGCGCACCGGCGTCACGCTGATCCAGCCGCGGGCCGGGGAGCCCCGGCATCAACCGTGTTTTGCCGGCTATCACGTGCTCAACGGCAATGGCGACGCCACGGGCCTTGAGTGGATCAGCGAGGCGGGGCTGTTGACCACGCCGATGGCCATCACCAACACCCACAGTATCGGAGTGGTGCGCGACAGCCTGATCGCCCTGGAGCGCGAGCGCCTGGCGGACCCTGCGGTGTACTGGTGCATGCCGGTGGTCATGGAAACCTACGATGGCCTGCTCAACGATATCTGGGGCCAGCACGTGCGCCCAGAGCATGTGCGCCAGGCTCTGGACCAGGCTGAAAGCGGCCCGGTGCAGGAAGGCGCGGTGGGCGGTGGTACCGGCATGATTTGCCACGAGTTCAAGGGCGGCATCGGCACGGCGTCACGGCGGTTGCCAACGGAGCAGGGCGGCTGGACTGTCGGCGTACTGGTGCAGGCCAACCATGGCAAGCGCCAGGAGCTGCGGGTCGATGGCTACCCGGTGGGCCGTCACTTGATGGACATTGCTTCGCCCTTTGCCGAGCGAGGCACCCCTGGCATGGGCTCCATCGTGGTGATCATCGCCACGGACGCCCCCTTGCTGCCCCACCAATGCCAGCGCCTGGCTCAGCGCGCGTCCATCGGCATCGCGCGTACCGGTGGCGGCACCGAGGATTCCAGCGGCGACCTGTTCCTGGCGTTTGCCACCGGTAACCGTGATTTGCCGCCAGCCGACTATGGGCGCAAGGACCTGCCCCTCAGCACCGGGTTGCAGATGGTCAACAACGACCATATTTCGCCGCTGTTCAGCGCGGCGGCAGAGGCGGTGGAGGAGGCGATCATCAACGCCATTCTGGCAGGTGAAGACATGACCACCCAAGACGGCGTCGAGGTGCCGGGCCTGGCTGGTGATACCCTCTTGGCAGCCCTGCAACAGTGTGGCTGGAGTATGTCCCGGTAATGGGGGACAGCGCACTTTAATAGTGCGGATAGTGGCTCTTTAATGTTGCTAATGACACCGTGACAATATATTGGATCCATTAATTAAGTGGGCCGTTCGCTTAGAGCGGCTTTACTTGTATTTAATATTTAAATAGTGCGCTGTGCCGATTCGGCCACACAAACGCAACGCCCCCCAATAAACACTGCGCTCGACTTCTGCAACTTGAACCTGCGTCACAATTGCGCGATGGAAATAGATGTAGACGAAAGATTTCAAGTTGTGTCAGTTTTCTTACGCCTTCAAAAGAGGTGAGTGATAGGACTATCCTCGCCCGCGAGGTTCCTATCGAACAAAGACTGATGCACTTGCAAACAAGGAAGTACGTTTATG
This sequence comes from Pseudomonas sp. PA-1-6B, assembly GCF_021609545.1. Lineage (NCBI taxonomy): Bacteria > Pseudomonadati > Pseudomonadota > Gammaproteobacteria > Pseudomonadales > Pseudomonadaceae > Pseudomonas > Pseudomonas sp. PA-1-6B. Next base: position 18,937 of record NZ_WJZM01000080.1, on the reverse strand, counting down.
TCAAAAGTAAAAGACAAAGCTATTGTATCTGCCGCGCAAGCCAGCACTGCTTACTCGCAAATCGATAGCTTCAGCCATTTGTATGACCGTGGCGGTAACCTCACGGTCAATGGCAAACCGTCCTACACCGTGGACCAGGCAGCGACCCAGCTGCTGCGGGATGGTGCTGCGTACCGGGACTTTGATGGCAACGGCAAGATCGATCTGACCTACACCTTCCTCACCTCGGCTACCCAGAGCACCATGAACAAACATGGCATCTCGGGGTTCAGCCAATTCAACACCCAGCAGAAAGCACAGGCCGCGCTGGCCATGCAATCCTGGGCGGATGTTGCCAACGTGACCTTTACCGAAAAGGCTTCCGGCGGTGACGGCCACATGACCTTCGGCAACTACAGCAGCGGCCAGGACGGCGCCGCGGCCTTCGCTTACCTGCCCGGTACCGGTGCAGGCTACGACGGCACTTCGTGGTACCTGACCAACAACAGCTACACGCCGAACAAGACCCCGGACCTGAACAACTATGGCCGGCAGACCCTGACCCACGAAATCGGCCACACCCTGGGCCTGGCTCATCCTGGCGACTACAACGCCGGGAACGGCAACCCGACCTATAACGACGCAACCTATGGACAGGACACGCGTGGCTATAGCCTCATGAGTTACTGGAGCGAGAGCAACACCAACCAGAACTTCAGCAAGGGCGGCGTCGAGGCTTACGCATCCGGCCCGCTGATCGACGACATTGCGGCGATCCAGAAGCTCTACGGTGCCAACTTCAACACCCGCGCTACGGACACCACCTACGGGTTCAACTCCAACACCGGGCGTGATTTCCTCAGCGCCACGTCCAATGCCGACAAGCTGGTGTTTTCGGTATGGGACGGTGGCGGCAACGACACCCTGGACTTCTCCGGTTTCACCCAGAACCAGAAGATCAACCTCACGGCCACCTCGTTCTCTGATGTGGGCGGCCTGGTGGGCAACGTGTCCATCGCCAAGGGCGTCACCATCGAAAACGCGTTCGGCGGTTCGGGTAACGACCTGATCATTGGTAACCAAGCCGCCAACACCATCAAGGGCGGGGCCGGCAACGACCTCATCTACGGCGGCGGCGGTGCGGACCAGCTGTGGGGCGGCGCTGGCAGCGACACTTTCGTGTACGGTGCCAGTTCCGACTCCAAGCCAGGGGCTGCGGACAAGATCTTCGACTTCACCTCCGGTTCGGACAAGATCGACCTGTCCGGTATCACCAAGGGTGCGGGCGTGACCTTCGTCAACGCATTTACCGGGCATGCCGGCGATGCTGTACTGACCTATGCCTCAGGTACCAACCTGGGCACCTTGGCGGTGGACTTCTCCGGGCACGGCGTGGCGGATTTCCTCGTCACCACCGTTGGCCAGGCGGCTGCCAGTGACATCGTAGCCTGATGCAAAGCGCGCGGCGCTTCGGCGCCGCGCTCCAGGCTGGAGTTGGATATGCCACGTTTTTCCCATTTGATCGCCTGTGTTGTGCAGGTGTTGTTCGTGTCGGCAGGAGCCCACGCAATGGCTAGCAGTCTTGTATTACCCACCTCCGCGCAGCTTGCCGGGCAGTGGGAGCTGAAGCAGCAGGATCAGGTGTGCGCGCTTAAGTTAGTGGAGCAAGCCAACGCCCTGGAGGGCGATATTGCCTGTGCCGAGCAATGGCTGGGCGACAAGCCGCAGACATGGTCACCCACGCCGGATGGTATCTGGCTGTTTAACGCTGATGGCTCTGGGATCACCCATTTGAATCGCCAGAAAGAGGGCGACTATCAAGCCCGCACTAAAGCTGGCGAAGTTGTAACGCTGCAACGTAAACCTTAATTAAAAGTTATAAGCATATAACTCGATTTGTTAGGCGGCCGTACCCTACTTGGTAGGGGTGACCCTTTTGCGTAATTCGCTGCAAGGAAAAACAATTAATATGGCGAAGTCCCATGGGGTGGCGCCCTTATTCAGGGCGCTGGGTGAATACAAGAGTATTTTGATCAGCGTTGGCTGTTTCACGGCACTGATTAACCTATTAATGCTGGTGCCCTCGATTTACATGCTGCAAGTGTATGACCGTGTGTTGTCCTCCCAGAATGAAACCACGCTGGTGATGTTGACGCTGATGGTCGTGGGCTTCTTTGCATTTATCGGCCTGCTGGAAGTGGTGCGCAGCTTTATCGTGATCCGCATTGGCAGCCAGTTGGAGCGACGTTTCAACTTGCGCGTGTACAAGGCCGCCTTCGAGCGCAACTTGCAGCGTGGCCAGGGACATGCCGGGCAATCCCTGGGCGACCTGACCGCCCTGCGTCAATTCATCACCGGGCCTGCGCTGTTCGCATTCTTTGATGCGCCATGGTTCCCGATCTATCTGTTCGTGATTTTCCTGTTCAACGTGTGGCTCGGCGTGCTGGCCACGGCCGGCGCGGTACTGTTGATTGGCCTGGCGTGCCTTAACGAATACCTGACCAAAAAGCCGCTGGGCGAGGCCAGTGGTTTTTCGCAGCAGTCGACCCAACTGGCCACCAGCCATTTGCACAACGCCGAAACCATCCAGGCCATGGGCATGCTAGGCGCACTGCGCCAACGCTGGTTTGGCGTGCATTCGCAGTTCCTGGGTTTGCAGAACAAGGCTAGCGACACCGGTTCGATCATCACCTCGTTGAGCAAATCCCTGCGCCTGTGCCTGCAATCCTTGGTGCTGGGCCTGGGCGCCTACCTGGTGATCAAGGGCGACATGACCGCCGGGATGATGATCGCAGGCTCCATTTTGATGGGCCGCGTACTCAGCCCCATCGACCAACTGATTGCAGTGTGGAAGCAATGGAGCTCGGCCAAGCTGGCCTACCAGCGCCTCGACGAACTGCTGCGCGAATTCCCGCCGGAGGTCGAGCACATGGCCTTGCCGGCGCCCCACGGCCAGGTCAGTTTCGAGCAGGTCAGCGCCGGCCCGCCAGGGCGACGCATGGCGACCCTGCATCAGGTCAGCTTCAACCTGGCCGCTGGTGAAGTGCTGGGCGTGCTGGGCGCGTCGGGCTCCGGCAAGTCCACCCTGGCTCGCGTGCTGGTGGGCGTATGGCCGACCCTGGCCGGCACCGTGCGCCTGGACGGCGCGGATATTCACCGCTGGAACCGCGACGACCTCGGCCCGCATATCGGCTATTTGCCCCAGGACATCGAGCTGTTCAGCGGCAGCATCGCCGACAACATCGCGCGCTTTCGCGAGGCCGACCCGGAGCTGGTGGTCAAGGCCGCACAACAGGCCGGTGTGCATGAATTGATCCTGCGCCTGCCCCAAGGCTACGACACCGTGCTGGGCGACAACGGCGGTGGCTTGTCCGGCGGCCAGAAACAGCGGGTCGCCCTGGCTCGCGCTCTGTACGGCGGGCCGCGCCTGATCGTGCTGGACGAACCCAACTCCAACCTCGACACCGTCGGCGAGGCCGCATTGGCCAGCGCCATCATGCAGATGAAAGCCCAGGGCAGCAGCGTGGTGCTGGTCACCCATCGCTCCTCGGCATTGGCCCAGGCCGACAAATTGCTGGTGCTCGGCGAAGGCCAACTGCAAGCGTTCGGGCCCAGCCAAGAAGTGCTGCGCGCGTTGTCCGGGCAGCAGGAAGCGCCGAAAGAAAAAACCGGTGTCAGTTTCAGTCGTCAGTACCAGGCCGGAAGGAATCCAGGCGCATGAGCAGCCTTACCGTTGAACCTCAAATTAAAGAACGCGATGCCGGCTTTTTCGTAAAAATGGGCTGGGTGATGACCATTGTCGGTGCCGGCGGGTTTTTCCTCTGGGCCAGCCTTGCACCGTTGGACCAGGGCATCCCGGTACAAGGCACCGTGGTGGTGTCGGGCAAGCGCAAGGCGGTACAAACCTTCAGCCCCGGTGTGGTCAGCCGCATCCTGGTAAAAGAGGGCGAACTGGTCAAGCAAGGCCAGCCGCTGTTCCGTCTTGACCAGACCCAGAACCAGGCCGATGTGCAATCGCTGCAAGCCCAGTACCGCATGGCCTGGGCCAGCGTGGCGCGCTGGCAGAGCGAGCGTGACAACCTGCCCGGTATTACCTTTCCTGCTGAGCTGAGCGCCAATCCCGATTCGGCCCTGATGCTGGTGCTGGACGGTCAGCGCCAGTTGTTCAGCAGCCGTCGCGACGCGTTTGCCCGTGAACAAGCCGGGATCCGCGCCAGCATCGAAGGCGCCACGTCGCAGTTGAGCGGCATGCGCCGTGCCCGCAGTGACCTGACCGCACAGGCCCAATCCCTGCGCGCGCAACTGAGCAATCTGCAACCTTTGGCCGACAACGGCTATATCCCGCGCAACCGGCTGATGGACTATCAGCGCCAGTTGTCCCAGGTGCAGCAGGACTTGGCGCAAAACGCCGGGGAAAGCGGCCGGATAGAGCAGGGCATTGTCGAGTCGCGGCTCAAATTGCAGCAGCACAGCGAGGAGTATCAGAAGGAAGTGCGCAGCCAACTGGCCGACGCGCAACTGCGCGCCCTGACCCTTGAGCAACAACTGACCTCCGCCGGCTTCAATCTGCAACACAGCGAGATCAACGCGCCGGCCGATGGCATCGCGGTCAACCTCAGCGTGCATACCGAAGGCGCCGTGGTGCGTGCCGGTGAAACCCTGCTGGAGATCGTGCCCCAGGGCACACGCCTGGAAGTGGAAGGGCATTTGCCCGTGCACCTGGTGGACAAGGTCGGCACACACTTGCCGGTCGACATCCTCTTCACCGCCTTCAACCAAAGCCGCACGCCACGGGTGCCGGGTGAAGTCAGCCTGATCTCCGCCGACCAGATGCTCGACGAAAAAACCGGTGCGCCGTATTACGTGCTGCGCACCAGCGTCAGCGAGGCGGCCATGGAAAAACTCAACGGCCTGGTGATCAAGCCCGGCATGCCCGCCGAGATGTTCGTGCGCACTGGCGAGCGTTCCTTGCTCAATTACCTGTTCAAGCCGCTGCTGGACCGCGCCGGCTCCGCGTTGACCGAGGAATGAGCATGAAGCCAGTGTTCATTTCGCTGTTGCTGGTATGTGGCAGTGCCCAGGCGGCCATGGGGCCTTTCGATGTGTACGAGCAGGCGCTGCGCAACGACCCGGTGTTCCTGGGCGCCATCAAGGAACGCGACGCCGGCCTGGAAAACCGTACCATTGGCCGCGCCGGCTTGCTGCCGCGGCTGTCCTACAACTACAACAAGGGCCGCAACAACTCCGAAGCGCACCTGCCTGACGGGCGCGGCGGTAGTTACCGCGACGACCGCAACTACAACAGCTATGGCTCCACCTTCAGCCTGCAACAGCCGCTGTTCGACTACGAAGCCTATGCCAACTATCGCAAGGGCGTAGCCCAGGCGCTGTTCGCCGATGAAAGCTTTCGGGACAAGAGCCAGGCGTTGCTGGTGCGGGTGTTGAGCTATTACACCCAGGCGCTGTTTGCCCAGGACCAGATCGACATCGCCAGGGCCAAGAAGAAGGCGTTCGAACAACAGTTCCAGCAGAACCGGCATCTGTTCCAGCAAGGCGAGGGCACTCGCACCGATATCCTTGAAGCCGAGTCGCGCTACGAGTTGGCCACCGCCGAAGAGATCCAGGCCCTGGATGAGCAGGACGCCTCGCTCCGGGAGCTGGGCGCGTTGATAGGCGTGCAAAGCGTCAACATCAACGACCTGGCACCGCTGAACCAGAGCTTTGCCGCGTTCACCCTGACCCCGGCCAACTACGACACCTGGCATGAGTTGGCACTCACCAACAACCCGGTGCTGGCGTCGCAGCGCCAGTCCCTGGAAGTGGCGCGCTATGAAGTGGAGCGCAACCGTGCCGGGCATTTGCCCAGAATCACCGCGTATGCCACCTCGCGCAAACAGGAGTCCGACAGCGGCAACACCTATAACCAGCGCTACGACACCAACACCATCGGCGTCGAAGTAAGCATGCCGCTGTACGCCGGTGGCGGTATCTCGGCTTCCACCCGCCAGGCCAGCCGTGCGATGGAGCAGGCCGAGTACGAGTTGGAGGGCAAGACCCGCGAAACCCTGATCGAACTGCGTCGCCAGTTCAGCGCGTGCTTGTCAGGCGTGAGCAAGTTGCGCGCCTATCAGAAAGCGCTGGCATCCGCCGAGGCGCTGGTGGTGTCGACCAAGCAAAGCATTCTCGGCGGCGAGCGCGTCAACCTCGACGCACTGAACGCCGAACAGCAGCTGTACAGCACCCGCCGCGACCTGGCCCAGGCGCGTTATGACTACTTGATGGCCTGGACCAAATTGCACTACTACGCGGGCAACTTGCGCGATACCGACTTGGCCAAAGTGGACGAAGCCTTCGGCCCGGATGGAAAACTGTAGGAGCGCGTGTTTTGTGGCGAGGGAATAACAATAATAGGGAGTGTGCACATGATCACTGATTCACCGCGTTTCAAACCCTTCACCGCAGGTTCCTTGCTCTTGCTGTCCGTTGCGGCACAGGCGCAATACACCGAGACCGGCCAGCCGGGTAACCCCGCCAGTTGGCGCTCGGCCGAGTACCAGAGCGACTGGGGCCTGGGCCGCATGAAAGCCGATGAAGCCTACGCCACCGGGATCAGCGGCCAAGGCGTGAAAATCGGCGCGCTGGACTCAGGGTTCGATGCCAATCACCCCGAAGCCTCCAAAGACCGTTTCCACCCGGTCACCGCCACTGGCACCTATGTCGATGGCAGCGCCTTCAGCACCACGGGCGCGCTCAACCCAAACAATGATTCCCACGGCACTCACGTCACCGGCACCATGGGCGCCGCCCGCGACGGCGTGGGCATGCATGGCGTGGCCTACAACGCGCAAGTTTATGTAGGCAACACCAACGCCAACGACAGCTTCCTGTTCGGCCCCACCCCTGATCCCAAATACTTCAAGACCGTATACACCGCTTTGGTGGACTCCGGCGTGCGCGCCATCAACAACAGCTGGGGCAGCCAGCCCAAGGACGTCAGCTACCAGACCCTGGACAACATGCACGCGGCGTATGCCCAGCATTACAACCGTGGCACCTGGCTGGACGCGGCAGCGGACGTGGCCAAGGCCGGCGTGATCAACGTGTTCAGCGCCGGCAACAGCGGCTATGCCAACGCGAGCGTGCGCTCGGCCTTGCCGTATTTCCAGCCGGAACTGGAAGGCCACTGGCTTGCCGTGTCTGGGCTGGATAAGGCCAATAACCAGAAATACAACAAGTGCGGCGTCGCCAAATACTGGTGCATTTCCACGCCGGGCGCGTTGATCAACAGCACCATTCCCGACGGTGGTTACGGCGTCAAATCCGGCACCTCGATGGCAGCGCCCCATGCCACCGGCGCGTTGGCGCTGGTGATGGAACGTTATCCCTACATGACCAACGAGCAAGCCTTGCAGGTGCTGTTGACCACCGCCACGCAGCTCGACGGCTCGATCACCCAGGCGCCCAATGCGATCGTTGGCTGGGGTGTGCCTGACCTGGGCCGGGCGATGCATGGTCCGGGGCAATTGCTCGGGCCTATGGAGGTGAACCTGGCCGCCGGGCAGGGCGATGTGTGGAGCAATGGCATCTCCGACCAGGCGCTGCTTCAGCGTCAGGCCGAGGACCGCGCCGAACACTCTGCCTGGCAGCAAACCCTGATCGACAAGGGCTGGCAAAACGGCGTGGGCGCCACTGCCAGCCAGCAGGACCAGACCGATTACGCCATTGGCAGCGCCCGCGACCAGGCCGCTGCCAACCGCGTGTACGAGGGCAGCCTGATCAAGGCCGGTGCCGGCAGCCTGGTGCTCAGCGGCGACAGCACCTATCGCGGCGCGACCCTCGTCAACGGTGGTCTGTTGGCCGTCAATGGCTCGCTGACCTCGGCAGTGACGGTGAATGACAGCGGCACCCTCGGCGGTTCCGGGCGTATCGCCGCGTTGTCGGTAAACAACGGCGGCCGTGTGGCCCCGGGCAATTCCGTGGGCACCTTGCAGGTAGCGGGAGATGTGAACCTCGGCGCGGGCTCGACCTATGCAGTGGAACTGACGCCTACCAGCAGCGACCGTATTGTCGCGGGCGGCAAGGCGGTCTTGGGCGGCGGCACCGTCACCTTGGCGCTGGAAAACAGCCCCACGGTGCTCAGCCAGAGCCAGGCGCAAAGCCTGATCGGCCGCCAATACTCGATTCTCGAGGCAGCGGGCGGTATCCAGGGCCAGTTCGGGCAAGTGCTGCCCAACTACCTGTTCCTCGGTGGCACCCTCGACTACGCCGCCAATGCCGTGCAACTGAACGTGGGGCGCAACGACGCCAGCTTCGCCAGCGTCGGCGCCACCCGCAACCAGCGCAACGTTGCGGCGGCGGCCGAGCAATTGGGCGCTGGCAACCCAGTGTTTGAAAGCCTGCTGCAGTCGCAGTCAGTCGCCACCGCCCAGCAGGGTTTGCAGCAACTGTCCGGGGAAATCTACCCCGCCGTGGGTGCGATGCTGATCAACGACAGCCTGCAACTGCGTAATGCCGTGGGCGAGCGCCTGCGCCATGTGCCAGTGACCGGTGAAAGCAACCTGTGGTTCAAGGCGCTGGGCGCCTGGGGCAAGACCGACAGCCGCACTGAAACGGCGGGTTCCACCACCTCCATCGGTGGCCTGTTGGCGGGCGTGGATGGCGCGCTGGATGAGCAGACCCGCGTGGGTGTGGTCGCCGGCTACAGCGACAGCTCGCTGAATATGGGCAGCGGTACCCATTCATCGGCGTCCATCGACAGTTACAACTTCGGCGCGTACGCCGGGCGCGAGCTGGGTGACTGGCGCCTGAGCGTCGGCGGTGCCTACAGCTGGCATCGCGGCGACGTGAAGCGCGACCTGCAATGGGGTGATGTCAGCGGCAAGCAAAAGACCAAGCTGGACGCGACCACGGCGCAAGTCTTCACCGAAGCCGCGTACCGCATCCGCTTGCAAGCGGTGGCCCTGGAGCCGTTCGCCAACCTGGCCTATGTGCATCTGAACAGCGAGTCCTTCCACGAAAAAGGCGACGCCGCGGCCCTGGAACGCGGCAGCGACCGGCGTGATGCGGTGCTTAGCACCCTTGGCGTGCGTGCCCTGAAAACCCTGGCCCTCAATGACCACCAGCAACTGGACCTGTCCGGTTCGTTAGGCTGGCAACACAGCCTGACGGCGGTGGAGTCCGAAGAGCACCTGGCGTTTGTCGCAGGCGGGCCTTCATTTGCGGTGCGCAGTGCACCGTTGCTGCGCGATGCCGCCCTGGTGGGTGTGCAGGCCAGCCTGGCGCTGAATGCATCGACACGGGTCAACCTGGATTACAACGGGCAACTGGGTGGGCGCGCGAAAACCCAGGGCGTGGGTTTGAGCCTGAACTGGCAGTTCTGAAGACACCGCGAACAAAAAATGTGGGAGCTGGCTTGCCTGCGATAGCGGTGGGGCCGCCAGCAGAGGCGTGACTGGCCGGACGCTATCGCAGGCAAGCCAGCTCCCACATGGAGGCGGCGGTGTTCTGGAGAAAGTGATTTACACACGTGCAATAAGAAAACTAAGGAAGGTCACCGTGAAAAAACGCAAGTCAGGGTTAACTACCGCCATCCACACAGGCCCGGGCTATCCGCTCAAGGCGCTGAGCTGCGTGCCATACGGCGCGTTGCTGTGTTGCCTGGCAAGCCTGGGGACCGCCCAGGCTGCACCCTATGTGGAAACCGGCAAACTGGGCGACGCCGCCAGCTGGCGCAGCAATGAATTCAAGGCCGACTGGGGCCTGGGCGCCGTGCACGCCGACACCGCCTATGCGGCCGGCTATACCGGCAAGGGCGTCAAGCTGGGGATCTTCGACCAGCCGGTGTATGCGCCACATCCGGAATTCGCCAGCCCCAACAAAGTGGTGACCATTGTCACCGAGGGCATCCGCCAATACACCGACCCGTATATCCCGGTGAAGGCCGGAGATGCATTCCGTTACGACGGCACTCCGTCCCTGGGCTCCAATGGCAAGCTGGGCAACCACGGCACGCATGTCGGCGGGATTGCTGCGGGTAACCGCGATGGCGGGCCGATGCATGGCGTGGCGTTCAATGCGCAAATCATCAGTGCCGAAAACGGTGACCCGGGCCCGGAAGACGGAATTATCCTGGGCAACGATGGCGCGGTGTACAAAGCCGGTTGGGATGCGTTGGTTGCCAGCGGTGCTCGCATCATCAACAACAGCTGGGGTATCGGCATCGGTGATCAGTACGCCAAGGGCGGGCGCGATCCGGCGTTTCCCAATTTCACCGTCAACGAAGCCCAGGCGCAATTCAACACCATTCGACCGATCCTCGGCACAATCGCAGGGGGGGCTTATCAAGGCGCCATCGATGCGGCCCGCAGCGGTGTGCTGACCATCTTCGCCGCGGGTAATGACTACAACCGTAACAACCCGGATGCCATTTCCGGTCTGGCGTACTTTGTGCCGGAGATTGCCCCGAACTGGCTGTCGGTGGCCGCTTTGCAGCAAAACCCGGACACCGCAAGTGCCAACCCCTATGTGATCAGCACCTTCTCTTCGCGCTGTGGCTATGCGGCGAGCTTTTGCGTATCGGCGCCCGGCACCAAGATCTACAGCTCGATCATCAACGGCACCAACCTGGACAACCTCACCAACGACTACGCCAACTTCAACGGTACATCCATGGCCGCGCCTCACGTAGCCGGCAGCGCAGCGGTGCTGATGGAACGCTTCCAATACATGAGCGGCGACCAGATCTCCACCGTGCTCAAGACCACCGCCACCGACCTCGGCGCGCCGGGCATCGACTCGCTGTACGGCTGGGGCATGATCAACCTGGGCAAGGCGGTCAACGGCCCAGGGATGTTTATCACCGCCGAGGATATCCCGGCCGAGTTCCGTATCGACGGCGCCTACGGCAGCGGCCAGTTCGTGGCGGACCTGCCGGGCGTCGGCGCGGTGGTGGATGCCGGCAAACCCACCCAGCGTGTGTGCGATGACTTGCACTGCGGGCGCGATGTGTGGAGCAACGACATCTCGGGCCATGGCGGCCTGACCAAGCAGGGCATCGGTACCTTGGTGCTCACCGGCGCCAACACCTACAGCGGGCCGACGCTGGTCAACCAGGGCTTGCTGGCGATCAACGGTTCGGTCACCTCCGACGTCACCGTGAGCCAGAGCGGCGTGGTCGGTGGTTCGGGGCGTATCGGTTCGCTGAGCGCGAAAAGCGGCGGTACTGTGGCACCGGGCAATTCCATTGGCACCTTGAACGTGACGGGCAACGTCAACTTTGAACCGGGCTCGACCTATGCGGTAGAACTGTCGCCCACCAGCAGCGATCGTATCGTCGCGGACGGCACGGCCACCCTCAACGGCGGCACCGTGACCCTGGCCCTGGAAAACAGCCCGACCTTGTTGAGCGCAACCCAGGCCCAAAGCCTGATCGGCCGTCAATACAACATCCTGCAAGCGGCAGGTGGCGTCACCGGCAGTTTTGCTGCGGTGCTGCCTGATTACCTGTTTGTCGGCGGTACCTTGAACTATGCCGCCAACGGCGTGCAGCTGGATGTGGCACGCACCAACAGCTTCGCCAGTGTGGCCGCCACGCCGAACCAGCGCGCCGTGGCCGCAGCCGTCGAGCAATTGGGCGCGGGCAATGGCGTGTACGAAAGCCTGCTGCTGGCACCCACGGCCGCCTCGGCCCAGGGCGCGTTCCAGCAACTGAGCGGCGAGGTTTACCCGGCGCTGGAAACCGCACTGGTCAATGACAGCCGCTACGTACGCGAAGCGGTGGGCGAGCGTCTGCGCAATGGCGAGATGGGCGCTACCAGCCAAGCCATCGACAGCCGTGGCAACGTGTGGGTCAAGGCATTGGGCGCCTGGGGCAAGACCGACAGCCGCAACGACACGGCGGGCTACACCACCTCTATCGGCGGCATGCTCGCCGGTGTGGACGGCGCCGTCGATGAGGCCACACGCATTGGCCTTGTGGCCGGTTACAGCGACACGTCGTTGAACATGGGCAGCGGCACCCACAGCCGTGCCTCGGTCGACAGCTACCATTTCGGCGCCTATGCCGGGCATGAAATCGGCGCCTGGCGCCTGAGTGGCGGCGCGACCTACAGCTGGCACCGCGCCGATGTCAAACGCGACCTGCAATACGGCGATGTCAGCGGCAAGCAAAAAGCCAAGGTCGATGCCCACAGTACCCAGGTGTTCACGGAAGCGGCGTACCGCATCAACCTGCAACCACTGGCCCTGGAGCCGTTCGCCAACCTGGCCTACGTGCACCTGGCAACTGACAGCTTCAAAGAGAAGGGCGACGCCGCCGCGCTGAAAAGTGGCGACGACAGCCGTGACCTGGTGCTGAGTACCCTGGGTATGCGGGCCTTGAAGACCTTCAATATCAACGACCATCAGCAACTGGAAGTCTCCGGCACCCTGGGCTGGCAGCACAACCTGAGCAGCACCGATTCGGAGCAGCACCTGGCGTTTGCCTCGGGCGGCCCTTCGTTCACGGTGGAAAGTGCGCCGATGGTGCGCGATGCGGCGTTGGTTGGGGCACGGGTCAGCCTGGCATTGAGCAAGGATGCGCGGGTGAACTTCGATTACAACGGCCTGCTGGCCAGCAAGGAGAAGGTGCACGGCGTCGGCTTGAGCCTGGATTGGGCGTTCTAAAGGCCAGGTGCAGTTGGTTGTGGCGAGGGAGCTTGCTCCCGCTCGGGTGCGCAGCGCCCGCAAGTTTTTGGGGCCGCTGCGCAGCCCAGCGGGAGCAAGCTCCCTCGCCACACAAGCTCGCTCCTACAGGTGGTAACGGATAACAGGTGTTTTGGCTTTCTCTACAAATCCAACAACAGAGAGGCACTACCAATGGGTATCTTTGACTATAAAAACCTCGGTACCGAGGACTCCAAGGCGTTGTTCGCCGATGCCATGGCGATCACGCTGTATTCCTACCACAACCTGGATAACGGCTTTGCCGTCGGCTACCAGAACAATGGCCTAGGGCTTGGGTTACCGGCCACCCTGGTCAGCGCGCTGATTGGCGGCAGCAATGCCCAAGGGGTCATCCCCGGGATCCCCTGGAACCCCGACTCGGAAAAAGCCGCCCTTGAGGCGGTGCAAGCAGCCGGCTGGACGCCCATCAGCGCCAGTACCCTGGGCTATAGCGGCAAGGTCGATGCGCGCGGCACCTTCTTTGGCGAAAAATTCGGCTACGGCACGGCGCAGGCCGAGGTGCTGGGCAAGTACGATGACGCTGGCAAGCTGCTGGAAATCGGCATCAGTTTCCGCGGCACTTCAGGGCCTCGGGAAAACGTGATCACCGACTCCATCGGCGATGTGATCAACGACCTGCTCGCCGCCTTCGGGCCCAAGGATTATGCCAAGAACTACGCGGGGGAGGCTTTTGGCGGGTTGCTCAAGAACGTGGCGGACTACGCCACTGCCCAGGGCCTGGGCGGCAATGACGTAGTGGTCAGCGGGCACAGCCTCGGTGGCATGGCGGTCAACAGCATGGCCGACTTGAGCGACAGTACCTGGTCGGGTTTTTATAAAGACGCCAATTACGTGGCCTACGCATCGCCGACCCAGAGCGCCGGCGACAAGGTGCTTAACGTCGGTTATGAAAACGATCCAGTATTCCGAGCCCTGGATGGCTCGTCATTCAACCTGTCGTCCCTTGGCGTGCACGACAAGGCCCACGAATCAAGCACCGACAACATTGTCAGTTTCAACGATCACTACGCCTCATCCCTGTGGAACGTGCTGCCGTTTTCCATCCTCAACCTGCCCACCTGGGTTTCGCACTTGCCCACCGGTTACGGTGACGGCATGACCCGTATCCTCGACTCGGGGTTCTACGAACAGATGACCCGCGACTCCACGGTGATCGTCGCCAACCTGTCCGACCCGGCACGGGCCACCACCTGGGTGCAAGACCTCAACCGCAATGCCGAGGCGCACAAGGGCAATACCTTCATCATCGGCAGCGACGGCGACGACTTGATCAAAGGCGGCAGGGGCGCGGACTTTATCGAAGGTGGCAAGGGCAATGACACCATCCGCGACAGCAGCGGGCACAACACGTTTTTGTTCAGCGGGCAGTTTGGCAATGACCGGGTGATCGGCTACCAGGCGACGGACAAGCTGGTGTTCAACGACGTGGCGGGCAGCAATGATTACCGCGATCACATCAAGGTGGTGGGCGGGGATACCGTCATTGGCTTTGGGACGGATTCGGTGACGCTGGTGGGTGTGAGCAGTCTGTCGGGGGAGGGAATAGTCATCAGCTAACGCATTCGGTGTGGGAGCTGGCTTGCCTGCGATGGCGGCGGTCGAGACAGCTATGCGGTGACTGACAAATCGCTATCGCAGGCAAGCCAGCTCCCACATTTGATGGGTTTTGCTAGATGATCATTTTTCCTTACGCACCGTGGCCACATCATCGGCCTTGATACGAATACGCTTGCCAGCAATATCGGTGAACTCGTAGAAGCCGTCGGCGGTCTTGGCGTTGGGCGTGTCCTTGGTCAAATACTGCGTGCCGTTCTGCAAGGTCACCACGGTTTGCGTGGAGCAACCGGCCAATACCAGAAAAGTGAGTGCAACCAGTGGCAGACCCAAATTCTTCATGTTCATAACCCTTACCTTTAACCCTGAAAAGTCCCGCAGCGTCTGCTTGCGGGGCCATAAATATTACGCGATCAACCCCCTCATCAGATTGTTTTTTTGCAAAAAGTTGCAGGCGCCATTTATCTATTACTGATTGCAACAACGGCTTTGCCCCGGCACTCTGTATGCATAACCAGTATTTGATTGCATTGCACCATGGCCAACCCCCTCGAAGACCCCTTGTATTACCTGCATAACTTCCGCCAAGTGCTGGTTTGGTTGGGGCAACGCTACGCCGATTTGCTCGATGCGCACGAACAGCATTTCATTCAGCAATTTGACAGGTTGCCCCAGGCGTCCCAGGCGTTGTTGGTGCGCATGGTGATGCGCAAGGGCGTGCATTTTCGCGCCACTAAACTCCATTACCTGGAAATCGGTTGCCCCCATGCGGCGGCGGGGCCATTGCGTGAGCTGGGATGGGTGGAGGATCAAAGCCCGCTGCCGTTTGCCACGCTGTTCGCGCTGCTGCAAAAGAGTGAATTGCTCGGCGCCTTCAAGCCCTGGATCGACCAACCCAAGGGTAACAAGGCCGATTGGCTTGAGCCTTTGGCCGCGCAATTTACCGAGCCGCGCAGCTTTGCCCAGTGGTGCCCCGACGTGGACGACGCGCTCTACAGCCTGACGGTAATGGAGTTGTGTGATCGCCTGCGCCTGATGTTCTTCGGCAATCTGCACCAGGACTGGTCGGAATTCGTGCTGGCAGACCTGGGCATCTACACCTATGAAAAAGTCGAGTTCTGCGCCGAGTCGCGCGGTTTGCGCAGCCGGGACGACGTGCATGGGTTCCTGTTCCTGAACCAGTGCCAGCAAGCCTTTGAAGCCGGTGACGCGCTGGATACGGTGTTGGCGCAGGTCGCCACGTTGTGTACCGACAATCCCTGGCTGGAAAAGCGCCGCGCCAAGCTGTTGTTCCAGATCGGCCAGTATTGCGAACGCTGCGCCGAGCTGGCGCTGGCCGAACAGATTTACCGCGGTTGCACGCATCCCGGTGCCCGGGCGCGGCTGATTCGCGTACTGGAGCGCCAGGAGGATTACGCCCAAGCCATGGCCCTGGCGACCGAGGCACAACAGGCCCCACACAGCGCCGCTGAACACCAACAACTGCTAAGGGTAGTGCCGCGCCTGCGGCGCAAACTTGGCGGGCCGGCGCTGCCCAGGGCCAAGCCCCAAGCGGTGGCGCGCCTGGACCTGGCATTGATGCAGGAGCCGCTGCTGTCGGTGGAATCCAGTGTGCTGGCGCACCTGAGCGAACCGGATGCGCCGGTGCATTACGTCGAGAATGGCCTGATCAATTCGCTGTTTGGCTTGCTGTGCTGGGAGGCGATTTTCGCCCCGCTGCCGGGGGCGTTTTTCCACCCGTTCCAGCGTGGGCCAGCGGACCTGCATAGCGAGGACTTTTATCAACGCCGAGAAGCCTTGTTTGCCGCGTGCTTTGCACAACTGGAGGATGGTCGCTACAAGGCCAGCATCCGCCAACGCTATGTAGAGAAATGGGGCATTCAGTCGCCTTTTGTGTTCTGGAACCTGCTCAGCGAAGAACTGCTGGAGCAAGCCCTGGCCTGCCTGCCCGCCGAACACCTGCGCCATTGGTTTACGCGCCTGTTGCAGGATATCCGTGCCAACCGTGCCGGGATGCCGGACCTTATCCAGTTCTGGCCCGCGCAAAATACCTATCGCATGATCGAGGTCAAAGGCCCCGGCGACCGCCTGCAAGACAACCAGTTGCGTTGGCTGCAATTCTGCGGCGAGCACCAGATGCCAGTCACCGTCTGCTACGTGCGCTGGGCGGAGCAACCCGCTTGAGTTACAGCGTGGCCGTGCGGGCGTTGTGTGAGTTCACGGCCAAGGTCGGTGACCTCGACCTGCGCTTTACGCCGTCGCCCAGTGCCCAGGAAGGCATCGTCGGCCATCGCACGGTAGCGTCACGGCGCAATGCGCACTACCAGAGTGAAGTGGCGCTTGAAGGCGAGTACCAGCAACTCAAAGTACGGGGCAGGGCGGACGGCTATGACCCGGACAGCAACCGCCTCGAAGAGGTGAAGACCTACCGCGGCGACCTCGCTGCCCAGCCCGTCAACCATCGGCAACTGCACTGGGCCCAGGTCAAGGTGTATGGCTGGCTGATGTGCCAGAAGCTCGGGCTCAGTGAGATCGACCTGGCGCTGGTGTACTTCGATATCGTCGGCGAAGGCGAAACCTTGCTCAACCAGCGATTCGATGCGCCAGACCTTGAGCAGTTCTTCAACCAGCAATGCGCGCTGTTCCTGGACTGGGCCCGGCAAGAAATGCAACATCGCGAGGCACGCAATGCTGGCGCGCAGAGCCTGGCATTTCCCCATGCCGACTTCCGTACCGGGCAGCGCACCTTGGCCGAGTCGGTCTACAAAGCAGTGAGTACAGGCCGGTGCCTGATGGCCCAGGCGCCCACCGGCATTGGCAAGACCATCGGCACTATCTTCCCGCAGCTCAAGGCCTTGGTGCCGCAGCAACTGGACAAGGTGTTCTTTCTCACCGCCAAGACGCCCGGGCGCAAGCTGGCCCTGGATGCTGCGCAGGTGTTGTACGACAGCAGTCCCGATCTGCCACTGCGTGTGCTTGAACTGGTGGCTCGGGACAAGGCATGCGAACACCTGGACAAAGCCTGCCATGGCGATTCCTGCCCATTGGCCAAGGGCTTTTACGACCGCCTGCCTGCCGCCCGCCAGGCCGCGTCCCAGGTGCGCCTGCTCGATCAACGCAGCCTGCGCAACGTGGCGCTGGCTCATCAGGTATGCCCGTACTATTTGAGCCAGGAAATGGCGCGCTGGAGCGACCTGATCGTCGCCGACTACAACTATTACTTCGACTTTGTCGCGATGCTGTTCGGCCTCGCCCAGCTCAACCAATGGCAGGTCTCGGTGCTGGTGGATGAAGCCCACAACCTGGTCGAGCGAGCCCGCTCGATGTACAGCGCCAGCCTGGATCAATACAGCCTCAAGACCGTGCGCGACAGCGCACCCGAGGCGCTGAAAAAACCCTTGCAGCGCCTCAACCGTGAGTGGAACGCGTTGCACAAGGACCAGCTGGCGCCTTATCAGGCCTACGCCGCCAAACCCGACAAACTGCTCCAGGCCCTGAGCCTCTGCACCAGCGCCATGGGCGATTACTTCAACGATCACCCCGATGCCCTCAACGGTGACCTGCAAGCCTTCTACTTCGACGCGCTGCAATGGGCCAAGGTGGCGGAGCTGTTTAACGAGCACTTTATTTTCGATATCACTAAGCGCTCGTTCACCGCCAAGCGCAGCAGCTCGACCCTGTGCCTGCGCAACGTGGTACCGGCCGAATTCATCCGGCCCAGGCTTACGGCTGCGCGCAGCAGCGTGTTGTTTTCCGCGACCTTGAGCCCACGGCACTATTACGCCGATTTGCTGGGCCTGCCAGCGGACACCGCCTGGGTCGATGTGGAATCGCCATTCAAGGCCGAGCAGTTGCAGGTGAGCATCGTTGAGCGGATCTCCACGCGGTTCGTGCATCGCCAGGCATCGCTGGAACCCATCGTGGCATTGATCGCCCAGCAGTTCGCCGCGCAACCGGGTAACTATCTGGCGTTTTTCTCCAGCTTCGATTACCTGCAACAGGTCGCGCAGCTACTGGCTGAGCGACACCCACAGATTGCGCTGTGGCTGCAATCGCGGGGCATGGTCGAGGCTGAACGCCAAGCCTTTCTCGACCAGTTCACCCCGCACAGCCAGGGCATCGGCTTTGCTGTGCTCGGTGGCGCGTTCGGCGAAGGCATTGACTTGCCCGGCACGCGCTTGATCGGCGCGTTTATCGCCACCCTGGGCTTGCCGCAACTCAACCCGGTGAACGAGCAGATGAAACTGCGCATGGGCGCGATTTTTGGCGCGGGGTACGACTACACATACCTGTATCCCGGTATTCAAAAAGTCGTGCAGGCGGCGGGGAGGGTGATTCGCGGCCAACAGGATCGGGGGGTGGTGATGTTGATTGATGATCGGTTTGGGGAGCAGCGGGTGCGGCAGTTGTTGCCCAAATGGTGGGCATTTAAATGATGGTCCATACCCTGCGCAATGACTCATTCAAGTCTACGGCGCCCGCCCGAGTGAAACTGGTCGAAATCACGTAATTACGAAGTGTGCTGTTGGCGCTATCAAACGCCTGAATCCGGGTATTGGCTACTGTCAGAATTAACAGGTACCGATCCAGGGTCATCCTGCACTACCTGTTAATTCTGACAGTAGGCACGCCGCGATTTCAGGCGTTTGATAGCGGTAAGCCAACAGCGCACGACCGTGAG
>NZ_WJZM01000008.1:0-124372 GCF_021609545.1 Pseudomonas sp. PA-1-6B | reverse complement strand
GTTAAGATCTTTCGTCTCAACCGAGGCGCGCATTCTACAGCAGCCTCATTTGCTGTCAAGTGGTTATTTTCAGAAGTTTTCGAAGATTTCTTCAACAACTTCAACCACTTGCGCTTGCGATCTCTCGTAAGCGGGAGGCGAATTCTACAGCGTTACACGCTGCTGTCAACACCTCTTTTTCAACTTCCTTTTGGCTTCGATGAACTGAAGCAGCTTGCTGTCGAAAACCGCATAACTCATTGTTTACCAAGGAGTTTTCCGTTTCGACTGCGCTGGAAGTGGGGCGAATTATAGACAGTTATAATTCGCCGTCAACTCTTAATTCTGCTTTTCTATCAATAAGTTAGCTTCGGTTAAAAAACAACCAGCTCTCCACTGGACTTCTATCTATATAGAAGGAAAAGCTTAAATAACACCTGCTTCCTTCAATGCAGCCACATGAGCAGCTCCCAGCCCCAGAACTCCTTGCAGCACCTGAAGCGTGTGCTCGCCCAGTAGAGGAGGCGCACTCCGGTACTCTACAGGCGTCTTGGATAAGCGTATCGGGCTCGCAACCTGAGGCACCATCCCCGCCAATGCATGAGGCAACTCCACCGCCAAGCCACGCGCCTTGACCTGAGGATCGGAAAACACCTGCGCCAGATCATTAATCGGCCCACACGGCACGCCCACTCGCTCCAGCTGCGACACCCACTCAGCGGTCGTCTTGAAGACCGTCGCCTGGCGAATCAAGGGAATCAGCTCCGCGCGATTAGCCACCCGTGCGCGATTGGTGGCGAAACGCACGTCATCCGCCCATTGTGGTTGCCCAGCGACTTCAGCGAATTTACGGAACTGCCCGTCATTGCCTACGGTGAGAATGAAATCTCCATCGGCAGTGGGGAAATCCTGATAGGGCACAATATTAGGGTGAGCGTTGCCCAGGCGCTTCGGCGGCGTCCCGGTGGTCAGGTAATTCATCGCCTGATTCGCCAGGCAAGCCACCTGCACATCCAGCAACGCCATGTCGATATGCTGCCCACCACCATCGTGATCGCGATGAGCTAGCGCAGCCAAAATCGCCACGGTCGAATAGAGCCCGGTCAAGATATCGGTCAAGGCTACGCCAACCTTTACCGGCCCAGCGCCTTCATCCCCTTCAGGCCGCCCCGTCAGGCTCATGAGCCCACCCATACCCTGGATCATGAAGTCGTAACCGGCGCGCATCGCATAGGGGCCCGTCTGGCCAAACCCCGTAATGGAGCAGTAAATCAGCTCCGGGTTAACCTCTTTGAGGGACTCGTAGTCCAGTCCATACGCCGCAAGGCCACCCACCTTGAAGTTTTCGATCAGGATGTCCGACTTGGCAGCCAGGTCGCGTACCAGTTTCTGGCCTTCAGGTCTCGTAAAGTCGATGGTCACCGACTCTTTATTACGGTTGGCCGACAGGTAGTACGCCGCCTCACTGGTGTTCTCGCCATCCGCATCCTTAAGGAAGGGAGGGCCCCAAGCGCGCGTGTCATCGCCGCTGCCCGGCCTTTCGACTTTGATCACCTCGGCCCCAAGGTCTGCAAGAATCTGCCCGGACCAAGGGCCCGCGAGTACTCGTGACAAATCCAGCACTCGCAGATGCGAAAGCGCGCCCATGCCCATGCTCCTATTAATAGAACGCTTGAAGACCGGTTTGCGCGCGCCCCAGGATCAAGGCATGCACGTCATGGGTCCCTTCATAGGTGTTGACCACTTCCAGGTTGACCAGGTGGCGTGCTACCCCGAACTCGTCAGAGATGCCGTTACCGCCCAGCATGTCCCGGGCCATGCGCGCGATGTCCAATGACTTGCCACACGAGTTACGCTTCATGATCGAAGTGATCTCCACCGCCGCCGTACCCTCATCCTTCATCCGGCCCAGGCGCAGGCAACCTTGCAGGGCCAAGGTAATCTCGGTCTGCATGTCTGCCAGCTTCTTCTGGATCAGCTGAGTGGCAGCCAATGGGCGACCAAACTGCTGGCGATCAAGTGTGTACTGGCGCGCGGTATGCCAGCAGAACTCAGCAGCCCCCAGCGCACCCCAGGAGATCCCGTACCGTGCCGAGTTAAGGCAGGTAAACGGCCCTTTCAAGCCACGTACATCGGGGAAGATATTTTCTTCCGGCACAAATACGTTATCCATGACGATTTCACCGGTAATGGAGGCCCGCAACCCCACCTTGCCGTGGATAGCCGGAGCGCTCAGGCCTTTCCAGCCTTTTTCCAGCACAAAGCCACGGATATCTCCCGCATCGTCTTTGCCCCACACCACAAACACATCCGCAATCGGACTGTTGGTGATCCACATCTTCGCGCCGGTCAGGCTGTAGCCGCCATCCACTTTGCGTGCACGGGTGATCATCGCGCCCGGATCAGAACCATGGTTGGGCTCGGTCAGCCCGAAACAACCGATCCATTCACCAGAGGCCAGTTTGGGCAAATACTTCTGTTTTTGCGCCTCGGTACCAAACTCATTGATCGGCACCATGACCAAGGAAGACTGCACACTCATCATCGAGCGATAGCCGGAGTCGACACGCTCGACCTCACGAGCAATCAAACCGTAGCTGACGTAATTCAACCCACTGCCGCCGTATTGCTCGGGGATCATCGCCCCCAGCAAACCGGTCTCGCCCATCTCACGGAAAATAGCGGGGTCTGTCTTTTCATGACGGAAGGCTTCGAGCACACGCGGAGCCAGCTTGTCCTGAGCAAATTGCTCGGCGCTGTCACGCACCATGCGCTCTTCTTCGGTGAGCTGTTGATCCAGCAGCAGTGGATCGATCCAGTTGAAGCTTGCCTTGCCAGCCATGAATAAGTCCTCGCGAAAAAATCAGAAGTCGTGGATCCAGACTAGGCGCGGTCTGCGCAGAGGGCAAACGAGGTTTTTGCATAGGCTTGTGCTAATTTCTCACTTCGTAACACTCAAAAAGCCCATAAATGCGCTTTATCTGTGAGGGCAATGTACATGCGCCGGAAAATCCCCAGTACCACCGCACTCATCAGCTTTGAGGCAGCAGCCCGCCACGAGAGCTTCACAAAGGCAGCACTGGAGCTTTCCATCACCCAAGGCGCGATTTGCCGACAGATCGCCAGCCTGGAGGAGTTTTTGAGTGTCGAGCTGTTTCGCCGCTCACGCCGCGGCGTGAAGCTGACGGAGGCGGGGCTGTCTTATAGCCGTAGGGTTGCAACACAGCTGGACGCCGTGGAGCGCGACACCTTGTCGGTAATGGGCCAGCAAGGCGCCAATGTGATCGAACTGGCGGTGGTGCCCACCTTCGGCACGCAGTGGCTGATCCCACGCCTGAAGGACTTTCAACATCAGCACCCGGAAGTCACGGTGAACCTGACGAACCGCACACGCCCCTTCCTGTTCGCCGACACCGAGTTCGATGCCGCAATCTACTTCGGAGATGCCGATTGGTCGGGTACGCAATCCCACAGGCTGATGGGCGAGAACCCGGTACCGGTCTGCAGCCCGCGCTTACTCGGCGACCGCACGCACTTCACCCCTCAACAGATCGCCGAGCTGCCCCTGCTGCAGCAGACCACACGCCCCTACGCCTGGCGCCAATGGTTCAACGCCCAACAACTGAGCATCCCTCGCGACATGACAGGCCCTCGATACGAGCTATTCTCGATGCTGTCTCAAGCGGCCATGCATGACATGGGCATCGCACTGATCCCTCCTTTTCTCATCCAGCAGGAGCTGAAGGAGCAACAATTGGTAATCGCCAGCACCGAAGCACTGACCAGCGAAAAGGCTTATTACCTGATGATTCCTGACAGAAAGGTCGAATCCGCCTCTCTGCATGCATTCAGGGACTGGCTGGTCGACCAGTCAAGACGCTACAACCCAAGTAAATGAAGGGCAAAGCGCAATTACTGACTTTGTAGTCAAATAAATTAAGAGCCTACAGATGTACGTATATGTCGCATTTAAACAGACTGTACTTGTCAGCCAAAAACAAGGCTAAAAGCCATGTATTTCATGGCTCGTAGCGACTCTTACCGGCCAATGCACGACTATTCACACTGGCAATGGAAAAATGGACTGAAAACGCCTGAACGCCTTTAAAGGCTTGTATTTAAAGAGGTTATTTCAGCCTGTTGCGACAATCAGTCACAGGGTGACTTGTAGTTAATTTTTCGTCACCCGTCATAATCCCTTGATGGCCGTAAAGTTCGCCTGCAAAATGCCGCGCCCCGCTGTCATTTCAGCGGGATCGTGCTGATCGGC
This sequence comes from Pseudomonas sp. PA-1-6B, assembly GCF_021609545.1. Lineage (NCBI taxonomy): Bacteria > Pseudomonadati > Pseudomonadota > Gammaproteobacteria > Pseudomonadales > Pseudomonadaceae > Pseudomonas > Pseudomonas sp. PA-1-6B. The sequence continues at coordinate 120,123 of NZ_WJZM01000008.1, read as the reverse complement.
CGCCCCAGTTGCGCCACTCGCGGTGCACTGGCCTTTTTACAAAAAGATCAAAAGCAAAAAGATCATGCAGGAGATTTGACGTGCACATTGGTGTTCCTCTCGAAACCCAGACCGGTGAAACGCGGGTGGCTGCCACCCCGGAAACCATCAAGAAGCTGATCGGCCAGGGCCATAAGGTCACTGTACAAAGCGGCGCAGGCATCAATGCCAGCATCGTCGACAGTGCCTATGAAACGGCAGGCGCCACCATTGGCAGCGCCAACGACGCATTTGGCGCCGAGCTGATTCTCAAAGTGGTTGCCCCCAGCGACAGCGAACTTGCGCTGATCAAAAGTGGCACCGTGTTGGTGGGCATGCTCAATCCGTTCAGCAACGAAACCATCGCCAAGCTCGCCGAGCGCGGCATCACCGCCTTCGCCCTGGAAGCCGCGCCGCGCACTTCACGCGCTCAAAGCCTTGATGTGCTGTCTTCGCAAGCCAACATCGCCGGTTACAAGGCCGTGTTGCTGGCCGCTCACCACTACCCGCGCTTCATGCCGATGCTGATGACTGCTGCCGGCACTGTAAAAGCCGCACGCGTACTGATCCTTGGCGCCGGTGTGGCGGGCCTGCAAGCCATCGCCACGGCCAAGCGCCTGGGCGCGGTGATCGAAGCGTCCGACGTACGCCCGGCGGTTAAGGAGCAGATCGAATCCCTGGGCGCCAAGTTTGTCGACGTTCCCTACGAAACCGATGAAGAGCGTGAATGCGCCGTCGGTGTCGGGGGCTACGCACGCCCGATGCCCACCAGTTGGATGCAGCGCCAGGCCCTGGCCGTGCACGAACGCGCCAAACAGGCCGATATCGTCATCACCACCGCCCTGATCCCGGGCCGCAAGGCTCCGACCCTGCTCAGCGCCGATACCGTAGCGCAGATGAAACCCGGCTCGGTGGTCATCGACCTCGCCGCTGCCCAGGGTGGCAACTGCCCGTTGACCGTGGCCGACCAGGTAGTGGTGGAAAACGGCGTGATCATCTGCGGCCCGACCAACCTGGCGGGCGCTGTCGCCGCCGACGCCTCGGCCTTGTATGCGCGCAACCTGCTGGACTTCCTGAAGCTGGTCTTCACCAAGGAAGGGCAGTTTGAAATCAACCTCGAAGACGACATCGTCGCCGCGTGCCTGATGTGCCGCGACGGCCAAGTCATCCGCAAAAACGCCTAAACAGGGATTCAGACGATGGAAGAGCTTATCTCCCCCGGTATCTACAACCTGATCATCTTTGTGCTGGCGATTTATGTCGGTTATCACGTGGTCTGGAACGTAACACCCGCATTGCACACGCCGCTGATGGCCGTGACCAACGCCATTTCCGCGATTGTTATCGTCGGCGCCATGCTCGCCGCCGCTCTCACCGTGACGCCACTGGGCAAGACCATGGGCACGCTGGCCGTGGCCCTAGCAGCGGTAAATGTCTTCGGTGGCTTCCTGGTCACCCGCAGGATGCTTGAGATGTTCAAGAAGAAAGCCCCGAAAGTAAAAGAAGAGGCGCCCAAGTAATGAGCATGAATCTCGTGACGACGCTCTACCTGATCGCGTCGATTTGTTTCATCCAGGCCCTCAAAGGCCTCTCGCACCCGACCACTTCGCGGCGCGGCAACCTGTTCGGCATGCTCGGCATGGCGCTGGCGGTACTCACCACCGTCGGCCTCATCTATAAGCTGGGGGCTGAACTGGCGACTGCCGGTATCGGCTACGTCATCGTTGGCCTATTGGTTGGCGGTACCGCCGGCTCGATCATGGCCAAGCGTGTTGAAATGACCAAGATGCCCGAGCTGGTCGCGTTCATGCACAGCATGATCGGCCTCGCAGCGGTGTTCATCGCCATTGCCGCCGTGGTCGAGCCGCAGTCCCTGGGCATCGTCAAGCACTTGGGCGATTCGATACCGGCCGGTAACCGCCTGGAACTGTTCCTCGGTGCCGCTATCGGTGCAATCACCTTCTCCGGCTCGGTGATCGCATTCGGCAAGCTGTCGGGCAAGTACAAGTTCCGCCTGTTCCAGGGCGCACCGGTACAGTTCGGCGGCCAACACAAACTGAACCTGGTACTCGGCCTGGCAACCCTGGGCCTGGGCCTGGCGTTCATGTTCACCGGCAATCTCAGCGCATTTGCACTGATGCTGGCCCTGGCCTTCGTGCTGGGTGTGCTGATCATCATCCCGATTGGCGGCGCCGACATGCCCGTGGTGGTGTCGATGCTCAACAGCTATTCCGGCTGGGCAGCGGCGGGCATCGGTTTCTCGCTGAACAACTCGATGCTGATCATCGCCGGTTCCCTGGTGGGCTCCAGCGGCGCGATCCTGTCGTACATCATGTGCAAGGCGATGAACCGCTCCTTCTTTAATGTGCTGTTGGGCGGTTTCGGCAATGCGCCGGATGCTGGCGCTGCGACGGGCTCCAAAGAAGCACGCCCGGTGAAGTCCGGCTCCGCTGATGACGCCACCTTCCTGCTCACCAACGCGGACACCGTGATTATCGTCCCAGGCTACGGCCTTGCGGTCGCGCGGGCACAACACGCGCTCAAGGAGCTGACCGAGAAGCTGACCCACCACGGCGTCACCGTAAAGTACGCGATCCACCCGGTGGCGGGCCGTATGCCGGGGCACATGAACGTATTGCTGGCCGAGGCCGAAGTGCCTTACGACCAGGTGTTCGAGATGGAAGACATCAACTCCGAGTTCGGCCAGGCCGACGTGGTGCTGGTATTGGGCGCCAACGACGTGGTCAACCCGGCCGCCAAGAACGACCCGAACTCACCCATCGCCGGCATGCCGATCCTCGAGGCGTTCAAGGCCAAGACCATCATCGTCAACAAGCGCTCGATGGCCAGCGGCTATGCGGGCCTGGATAACGAGTTGTTCTACCTGGACAAGACCATGATGGTGTTCGGTGATGCCAAGAAGGTCATCGAAGACATGGTCAAAGCCGTCGAATAACACTGCGCCAGCGCAATACCCGAAACCCTGGCCTCACGTAGGCTGGGGTTTTTTATTAGCGGATGAAACCCGACCAAAGGCTCTAAATCGCGACCTGGCATTCGACCATGGTAGCGGGCCGAAACTTTTTGAAATCACTACACTGCCCACCTTGCTTTCCGTAGCCAGAGATAACAATTCATGTACCGTGATCGTATCCGCTTGCCTTCGTTGTTGAACAAGGTCATGAGCGCGGCAGACGCCGCTGCACTGATCGAGGACGGCATGACCGTCGGCATGAGCGGCTTCACCCGTGCCGGTGAAGCCAAGGCCGTCCCCCACGCCCTGGCCGAACGCGCCAAGACTTCGCCGCTCAAAATTACCCTGATGACCGGCGCCAGCCTGGGCAATGACCTGGACAAGCAGTTGACCGAAGCCGGCGTACTGTCACGACGCATGCCCTTTCAAGTCGACAGCACCCTGCGCAAGGCGATCAATGCCGGCGAGGTGATGTTTATCGACCAGCACCTGTCGGAAACCGTCGAGCAACTGCGCAACAATCAGCTCAAATTGCCCGACATCGCCGTGATCGAAGCCGTCGCGATCACTGAGCAGGGGCATATCGTGCCCACCACTTCCGTAGGCAACTCGGCCAGCTTCGCGATTTTTGCCAAACAGGTGATCGTCGAGATCAACCTGGCGCACAACCCGAACCTGGAAGGGCTGCACGACATCTACATCCCGACCTACCGGCCGACGCGCACGCCGATCCCGCTGGTGAAAGTCGACGACCGTATTGGCAGCACCGCGATTCCGATCCCGCCCGAGAAAATCGTCGCCATCGTCATCACCAACCAGGCGGACTCCGCCTCTACGGTAACGCCGCCTGACAGCGACACCCAAGGCATCGCCAATCACCTGATCAACTTCCTCAAGCAAGAAGTCGATGCCGGGCGCATGACCAACAAACTCGGCCCGCTGCAAGCCGGCATCGGCAATATTGCCAACGCAGTGATGTGCGGATTGATCGAGTCGCCGTTCGAAGACCTGACCATGTACTCGGAAGTGTTGCAGGATTCGACCTTTGACCTGATCGACGCCGGCAAGCTGAGCTTTGCCTCCGGCAGTTCGATTACCTTGTCGGAGCGGCGTAATGCCGATGTGTTCGGCAACCTGGAGCACTACAAAGACAAATTGGTGCTGCGCCCGCAGGAAATTTCCAACCACCCTGAAGTGGTACGCCGCCTGGGCATCATCGGGATCAATACCGCGCTGGAGTTCGATATCTACGGCAACGTCAACTCCACCCACGTCTGCGGCACGCGGATGATGAACGGCATCGGTGGCTCCGGGGATTTCGCCCGCAATGCGCACCTGGCGATCTTCGTTACCAAGTCCATTGCCAAGGGGGGCGCGATTTCCAGCGTGGTACCGATGGTCAGCCATGTGGACCACACCGAACATGACGTGGACATTCTCGTCACCGAAGTAGGCCTTGCCGATCTGCGGGGCCTGGCGCCACGGGAGCGCGCCCGGGTCATCATCGATAACTGCGTGCATCCCGCCTATCGCGATGCGCTCAACACTTACTTCGATGCTGCCTGCGCCATCGGCGGGCATACGCCGCACATCCTGCGCGAAGCACTGAGTTGGCACATCAACCTGGAAGAAACCGGGCACATGCTCAAGGCTTGATGAGTACAGATCCGGGCTGATGCGAAGACAGTTTCATCAGCTCGGTGAACCCACACTCACTTATGGAAAAAACTGTACTGCTGTACCGGTCATTTCCTACCGAAATATCCCACGCATTAACTCAAAAATGCCGATTTCGCACCTTTTAAGTGCGCACAGGTACAGTTGCCCCAATTTCGTACCGTACAGCCTCGTCAAACAGTTAACTGGCCTCTCACAATACAGGTGAACTGTATCTAGAGAGTCTTGCCTCGGAAGAGGATCATTGGCATCAGTTAAACCACTACCTAATCCCGCCACAAGCGGAAGGATGTCATCATGGAACGTACACTCAGTTCCGAACTGTTCTTCGAAGAAAAAGCTGTAAACACCCAGGCTTCCCTGCCTTTGCGCGTTCTCGCCAACCTGATGTTGTGGCAGCGCCGCATCTCCAGCCGCCACCAACTGGCTCGCCTGGATTCGCGTCTGCTGGCTGACGCCGGTATCAGCGAAGCTCAACGCTACGAAGAGCTGAGCAAGCCGTTCTGGCGCTAAGTGGCGCCCGCTGGCCCTGACCTAACAGGTCCACTGCCAGCACCCTGATTTGTTAAAACAAAGCCCGCCCCGGGTAACCGGAGGCGGGCTTTGTTGTATCGGTGATTGCGCATTGAAATGACTCAACCCAAGCATACAGGTACAGTTCTAAATTAATAAAATATGACAGGTACAGTTTAATTGCAGGCTTCCGAATAGCCCGGCACACGCCTAATATCCACTCACCACGTGGCGAACCCTGTAGAGCGTGCGTCTGATGCTCGACAGTCCCAGTCCGTTTCATTGTGGCCGTTTCGCGCCACCTTATTATTCGTCTACAGGAGTTACCCCATGTCCCGTCTTCGCCTGCTGTGCACTGCCGCTATGCTGACCCTGGCTGCCAATGCCAACGCGAGCAGCCTGATCATGACGACCGACTCGATCGTCGGCGCTCTGAAGGCAACCTCCGATGCCACGTCTGATGCCACTTCATCCCTGCGCGACAACAAGGTCGTACAAGCCGCCCGTGACGACGCCGCCAGCTTTGTCGCCAGCGAAGGCGCCATCCGTGGCGTGAAACTGGAAAGCGCCCTTGCCCAGATCCGCCAACAAGCGCCGCAATTGAATACCGCTACCGATGCACAGCTGGCACAGGCCATCCTGGCTATCTGATCCACAGCAACCAGACGGGAGCGCCCGCCGCTCCGTCTGGCTCGGTGCTGGCTCTCGCCCGGCCGTTGCGCTAGCCTTGGCGCTCGCTTTCAGTTGTCGAGTCCCATGGCTTTTTCATACCGTTTATTGATTGTTCCTGTACTGTTTTGCGCCTGCTGGTCACCCATGGCTTCAGCGTTGGATGTGTCCACCCAGAGCACTGTTGTCAGCGTGTATGCCACCAGCAAAGTGACCTCTGCGCCGTTCGACAATAAGTTGGTCATGGCCGCTCGGGATGATGCTGCCGCTTTCATTGCCACTGACGGCCAATGGCGGGGCGCACGCCTGGAGTCCGCGCTGGACTATCTACGCCGTACCCAGCCAAAACTTCATGCAAGCGACCTTGAACTGGCGCAGGCAATTCTCGTCCAATAATCATCGTTGTATTTCTATCTTTGTCATTGGAGTCACCCCATGCGTAGCCCGCTGATCTTCGCCGCCCTCGGCCTGCTGTTTTTGGCCGATGTCGCCCAGGCGCAAACCTTGAAGGCCACCAGCAACATCGTCGTGCGTGCCTCGGCGCGCACCATTGATTTCACCTCGGACACCACCACCTCCATCCGCGACTCCAAGATCGTGCGCGAAGCCCACGATGACGCCGCCAGTTTCGTCGCCACCAATGGCGAGATCCGTGGCGCCCAACTGGAAGCCGCGTTCGATACCCTTCGCACCCGCGTGCCAGAAGCCCGTGATGCCAGCGACCAGACCCTCGCCGAAGCTATCCTCGCTCTGTGAGGCGTCTCAAAACCTGGCTCCTGGCCGGGGCCGTGCTGCTGTGTGCAAGTACAGCCCAGGCCGGCCTGCAACTGCGGCTCAAGACCCAAGGCTTGAGCCCAGCCGAACAGCAGGCCAGCCAGGCATTGCTCGATGAAGCACTGCGTTCCTTGCCGCCGCGCTTTGTCGAGCAGTTGGATCGACGTATCGATGTCGGCTGGACCGACAAGATGCCTGAAAATGCCTACGGCCAGGCATCCCTGGTGTCCGAGCTGGACCTCAACCAGAACCTGCTCGCCAGCCTGACTGACGGCAGCGCCGCCACCCAGAAAACCAATCGCCCCCACGGTACCGTGCGCCGGGAAATGCTCGCCACCGTGCTGCATGAGCTGACCCACATCTACGACCGTGCGCGCCTGTGGTCCAAGGACGAGCGCACGCTGATCCAGCGCTGCAGCCGTCAGAACAACATCACCGGATTGATCGGCTTGCCCGACCAGTGCCGTGGCCAGAACGACCGCCGCTTTACCCTCAGTGACGACCCGCGCCTGCTGGACCTCGCTGGCTGGCCACAATATGTCGGTCGCCGCGGCGAGCGTGAGCAGCACAACCATCAGGTGGTACGCAGCCCGGACATCTACGAAACCACCAGCCCGCTGGAATTCGTAGCGGTCAACATGGAGTACTTCCTCCTGGACCCCAGCTACGCGTGTCGCCGCCCCGCGCTGTTCCGTTATTACAAGGATCACTTCGGCTGGGCCCCGCCCGGACAGGACACCTGCGCCAGCACCTATGCCTTCCTGAACGCGGGCAACGATTTCGCCAAGACGCCCCTGGGCCAGATCGATCCGGAACGCGTATATGAAATCGACTATCTGCTTGCCGAAGCCAACCAGAACCTGGTGAGCCGTTGGGGCCATAGCATGTTGCGCCTGGTGATTTGCGCTCCAGGCCGCCCGCGTGGCCCGGATTGCCGACTGGACCTGGACCGGCATCTGGTGCTGTCTTACCGCGCCTTTGTCGGGGACGTACAGCTGTCGAGCTGGGATGGCCTGGTGGGCAAATACCCGTCGCGGCTGTTCGTACTGCCGCTGGCCCAGGTCATTGATGAGTACACCAAGACCGAACTGCGTGGCCTGGCGTCGGTGCCGCTGAAGCTCAGCCGCCAGGAAATCAACGACACCGTCGAACATGCGGCTCAGATGCACTGGAGCTATGACGGCAACTACTTCTTTATCTCCAACAACTGTGCGGTCGAAAGCCTGAAACTGTTGCGCAGCGGCAGCGCCAACCCGCAATTGACCGGCCTGGACAACATCACCCCCAACGGTTTGCTGGAAGTGCTCAGCGCCCGCGGCCTGGCCGATACCAGCGTATTGAATGACAAGCGCGAGGCACTGCGGCTGGGGTATCACTTCGACTCGTTCCGCGAGCGCTACCAGGCCATGTTCGATGTGCTGCGCAAGCAACTGCCGATCAAGCAGACCCAGGTCGAAGACTGGTTGTCCCTGGACGCGCAAGCGCGTCGCCAGTGGTTCAGCCAGGCCGACCTGCGCACCAGCGCAGCGCTGTTGCTGCTGGAGCAGGCCAGCTATCGCAAACAACTGATGCTCGCCCAGGATGAGGTCAAACAACGCTACCTCAATGCCCGCGAGCTGAAATACGGTGGCATGGAGAAAGCCAACAACACGCTGCAACAAATTCTCGCCAACAGCGGCTTCCTGAGTCGCCCGGCCGAGTTGCTGGACAGTGGGGGTTATGGCCTGCCACAGCCTTCGGAAGCCAAGCGCCTGGAATCAGAAAGCGCCGAACGCCAGAAGCAGTTGCAGTCGTTGACCGGCGAGCTGGATAAAGAGGTGAGGGCGCTGCTCGATCCATCCCGCGCCGCCGAGATTGCCGCGTGTGAAACCAACCTCAAACAGGTGGGTGAGCATTTGCGGGCCTTGCACAAAGCCGCTGGCGGCCTGGAACTACCCTGATATTCTGGCAGCGACCACTCTCCAAATGTGGGAGCTGGCTTGCCTGCGATGACGGTGTCACAGCCATAAGAGATGTTGGCTGATACACCGCCATCGCAGGCAAGCCAGCTCCCACATTTTGTTCTTCGTCAACCTGAAGAACGGGTGCCTGCCCTTCATCAGCTGTTTTCTCAGCGAAAGCTGGCTGAAAGCTTCCCCGTCTAGGATCGCCCTCACTGCCGGCAACAGACCGGCTGTTAACAACAACAATGGTGATTCCCGATGTCCGCTCGTACCCGCCTGTTTGCACCAACTCCACCCGTACGCCTCGTGCCTTTCGTTCTGCGCTGACCGCCACTCGGTCCGCCATTCCCTAGCCGCGCTACGCCTGGAGTATTCCTATGCTGACTTTCCTTGGCTTTGCCATGGTCATCACGTTCATGTTCCTGATCATGACCAAGCGCCTGTCCGCGCTGATCGCCTTGATCATCGTGCCGATCCTGTTCGCGCTGTTCGGCGGTTTCGCACCGAAGATCGGCCCGATGATGCTCGAAGGCATCACCAAGCTTGCGCCGACCGGCGTGATGCTGATGTTCGCCATCCTATATTTTGCCTTGATGATCGACTCCGGCCTGTTCGACCCGGCCGTGCGCAAGATCCTCAAGATGGTCAAGGGTGACCCGCTCAAGGTGTCGGTCGGCACCGCGGTACTGGCCCTGGTGGTCTCTCTGGACGGTGACGGTGCCACCACCTATATGATCTGCGTCGCGGCCATGCTGCCGCTGTACCAGCGCATCGGCATGAGCCCAAGAATCATGGCCGGCCTGATCATTCTCGCCGGTGGCGTCATGAACATGACCCCCTGGGGCGGCCCGACGGCGCGCGCCGCCAGTGCGCTGCATGTAGACCCGTCGGACATCTTCGTACCGATGATCCCAGCCATGGCCGCCGGTGTGGTGGCGATCCTGGTGATTGCCTACATGTACGGCAAGCGCGAACGTGCGCGCCTGGGTGAATTGCACCTGCAGGGCGACGAGATCGACCACAGCGAAATCAGCGTGTCGCAATTCCCCGACGCCCGCCGTCCGAAATTGATCTGGTTCAACGGCGCCCTGACCCTGGCGTTGATGTGCACCCTGATTGCCGGCCTGTTGCCGCTGCCGGTGCTGTTCATGGTGGCGTTCAGTATCGCCATGATCGTCAACTACCCATGCCTGCAGCAGCAAAAAGACCGCGTCGCGGCTCACGCCGGTAGCGTATTGGCGGTGGTGGGCTTGATCTTCGCCGCCGGTATCTTCACGGGCATCCTGTCGGGCACCGGCATGGTCGATGCCATGTCCAAGAGCCTGTTGGCGGTCATCCCAGAAGCGATGGGCCCTTACCTGGCGGTGATCACCGCGCTGGTAAGCATGCCGTTCACCTTCTTCATGTCCAACGACGCGTTCTACTACGGCGTACTGCCGGTACTGGCCGAAGCTGCCAGCCATTACGGCATCACCGCGGTGGAAATGGCGCGGGCGTCGATCGTCGGGCAACCCGTGCATTTGCTCAGCCCACTGGTACCCTCGACGTACTTGTTGGTTGCTCTGGCGGGTATCGAATTCGGCGATCACCAGCGCTTCACACTCAAGTGGGCAGTGTTGGTGTGCCTGTGCATAATGTTCGCCGCATTGCTGATGGGGATTTTTCCGCTGTTCAGCACTCTATAATCGTACCGACTCACTCACCGCGCGGCGCTACAGCTTGCGCGGTTAACACTTGCTCAAAGGAATACACATGGAATGGCTGACCAATCCGGAAATCTGGATTGCCTTCTTCACCCTGACGGCCCTTGAGATCGTCCTGGGCATCGATAACATCATCATGATTTCGATCCTGGTCAGCCGCATGCCCAAGCATATGCAGGCACGCACTCGGATCTTCGGCCTGGCGTTGGCCATGGTCACGCGCATCCTGTTGCTGCTGTCGATCACCTGGGTCATGCAACTGACTGCCGACCTGTTCGTGGTGTTTGGCCAGGGCATCTCGGGTCGTGACCTGATCCTGTTCTTCGGTGGCCTGTTCCTGCTGTGGAAAAGCTCCCAGGAGATGTACCACGCGCTGGAAGGTGAAGATGAAACCCACGACGAGCCCAAAGGCGCCGGTGGCAAGTTCATCTACACCATTATCCAGATCGCCATCATCGACATCGTGTTCTCCCTGGACTCGGTGATTACCGCCGTCGGCATGGTTTCCCACGTGCCGGTGATGGTTGCCGCCATCGTCGTTGCGGTATTGGTGATGATGCTGGCTGCCGGCACTATCAGCGAGTTCATCGACAAGCACCCGTCGCTGAAAATGCTGGCGCTGTCGTTCCTGCTGGTCGTGGGCACCGTGCTGATCGCCGAATCCTTCGACGTGCACGTACCAAAAGGCTACGTCTACTTCGCCATGGCGTTCTCGCTGGCAGTGGAAGCGGTGAACATCAAAATGCGTACCGCCATCGCGAAAAAGAAGAAGCAACAGGATCCAGTGAAACTGCGTAAAGATATTCCGGGTCAATAAACCTGACCCGCTGCTGAAATGGGGCGCTTGCGCCCCATTTTTTCGTCTGTCAAAAAGTTGATTTCATGACAGTTTTGTTTCAATCCCGAGTTTAGCTATGCGATGCTGGCGCAGAGCCCATTCGCCAACTACAGCTTAAGTACAAGACGTAGAACGGCACGCGGTAACTTTCCTTCGCTCCTATTGGAGCGCACCCACACGGGGGGCCGAGCATGCTGACCTTGCTCAATCTGCTTTCCGCCGTGACCCTGCTGATCTGGGGCACGCACATCGTCCGAACCGGCATCCTGCGGGTCTACGGTTCCAACTTGCGCCAAGTCATCGGGCAGAACATGTCCAAGCGCTGGCTGGCATTTGTCGCCGGTATCCTGGTGACGGCCATGGTGCAAAGTAGTAACGCCACCGCGATGCTAGTGACTTCGTTTGTCGGCCAAGGGCTGATGAGCCTCACGCCGGCCTTGGCCACCATGCTTGGCGCCGACGTCGGTACGGCCTTGATGGCGCGAGTGCTGACGTTCGATTTGTCCTGGCTGTCGCCGCTGCTGATCTTTCTCGGGGTGATTTTCTTCCTGTCGCGCAAACAGACGCGGGTAGGGCAGTTGGGCCGGGTGGGGATCGGCCTTGGGCTGATCATTCTCGCGCTGCAATTGATCGTTGAAGCCGCCGGGCCCATCACCCATGCCCAGGGCGTCAAGGTGATCTTCGCCTCGCTGACCGGCGATATCTTGCTCGACGCCCTGGTCGGGGCACTGTTCGCGATGATTTCCTACTCCAGCCTCGCCGCCGTGCTGCTCACGGCCACCCTGGCCGGTGCCGGCGTGATCGGCTTGCACGTGGCCATCGGCCTGGTGATCGGCGCCAACATCGGCAGCGGTGTACTGGCCTTTCTCAGCACCAGCATGCAAAACACTGCCGGTCGCCAAGTGGCCCTGGGCAGCCTGTTGTACAAATTGATCGGTCTGTTGCTGATCATCCCGGTGCTCGACCCGCTCGTAGGCTGGATGGACGGCCTGGACTACAGCGTCCAGGGCATGGTCATCACCTTCCACCTGCTCTACAACGTCAGCCGTTGCCTGATCCTGTTACCCACCATCGGTCCCATGGCACGCCTGTGCGAATGGCTGCTGCCGGAACGCCCCGAAACCAATGGCAAGGCCAAGCCACGCCATCTGGACCTGGCCTCATTGAATACCCCAAGCCTGGCCCTGGCGAACGCCGCCCGCGAAACCCTGCGCCTGGGTGACCTGATCGACAATATGCTCACTTCGATGCAGGAAGTGCTGCGCGGCAACCAAACCGCAATCACCCAGCAAATGCGTAGCCTCAGCGATGACGTCGAGGCGCTCAACAGCGCGATCAAACTCTACTTGGCGCAAATGCCCCGTGAAGACCTGAGTGAACAGGACAACCGCCGCTGGGCAGAGATCATCGAGCTGTCGATCAACTTGAAATTGGCCGGTGACCTGATCGAACGCATGCTGCGCAAGGTCCAGCAACAGAAGACCTCGCAGCGCCGGCAATTTTCCGAAGTGGGCCTGGAGGAACTCAGTGGCCTGCACAGCCAGTTGATCGCCAACCTGCGCCTGGGCTTGTCGGTGTTTCTAAGCGGCGACCCGGAAAGCGCCCGCCAATTACTGCGCGAAAAGCGCCGCTTCCGCGCCCAGGAACGCCGCCTGGCCCACGCCCATGTCAGCCGCCTGCAGCGCAAGATCGTGCAGAGCCTGGAAACCAGTTCCCTGCATCTGGAACTGATTGCCGACATGAAACGCTTGAACTCGTTGTTTTGCAGCAGTGCTTATGTAGTGTTGGAAACGTCCGACACTGGCGCGCTCTCCGCCGAAAGTATTGCCGACATCACCCATTCGCCCTGAACGTACGCCCGCGAGCGAAGTCAGTTAACAATGGACCTCATTCGCCAGGAAGCTTGTTATGCGCCGCCTGTTACTCGCCTGCCTGCTCTTGGGCTCGGTACACGCCTTTGCCTTTGACCGCCTGCAAGTCGAGGGCTACACCTTGCCCAATGGCTTGCAACTGCTGCTCAAACCGGGCACCGAGCGTGGGCATGTCGCTATTCGCCTGGTGGTTGGTGTGGGCCTGGACGATTTCAGTTGCGAAGAAAAAGAACTGCCGCACTTGTTCGAGCACTTGCTGTTCAGCGGTATCGACGGCGGCAGCGAAGGCGACCTCGAAGACCGCATGCAAGCCCTGGGCGGCGAGTGGAACGCCTACACCAGCAACGCCGACACCACCTTCGTGATCGAGGCGCCCGCGCAGAACCAACGCAAGGTGCTGGACCTGCTGCTGGCAATCCTCACGCGCACGCAACTGACCGACGCCCATATCAATGCCGCCAAGCAAGTGGTGGAGCGCGAAGACGGTGGCCATTATTCACACTTGCAACGCCTGCTGGATCGCCAGGACCTCGGTCACAGCGCCAGTAACCAATTGGCCGTCGAGCTGGGCCTCAAGTGCGCCGAACGCGCCGAGGTCAGCCACCTCACCCGCGACCAGTTGGAGAAGCTGCGCAAAGAATGGTACGCGCCGAACAACATGACCCTGATCGTCGTCGGCGATCTCGACAAACTGCTGCCCGCCTACCTGGAACGCACCTATGGTCAACTCGACCCAGTGGAGCCGAGCGAACATCGCCCCCTCCCGGAAATCCAGCACACCGCCGCCAGCCACCGCGACCTGATCCGCGGCTGGGTGGGCGATGGCGCCAAGCTGCACTGGCTGTTCCCAGAGCCTGTACTGGACGACCAGCATGATGAAACCTACAACCTGCTCAAGGACTACCTCGACTGGGCGCTTTACCGGCAACTGCGCCTCAAGCACGGTTTGTCCTACGGCCCGTGGGTGGAACGCGAAGTGCTCGGCGGCGTTGGGTTCCTCAGCCTGAATGCCGACCTTGAGCGAGAAAACCTCCCTGAAGCCGAGCAGGTCTTGCAAGACCTCAAGGCCCAGTTGCTCAAGGATGGCCTCGACCCAATAGTATTCACACGCCTGCAACAAGCCGCCATTGCCCGCCAAGCCTGGGCAGTGCAAGGCAACAGCGCACTGGCCGACTATTACTGGAGTGCGGCCGGCGACTACTCCAATGGACGTTTCAGCGACCCGGTCAAACGCATCAAGGCCGTGAGCCTGGCGCAAACCAACCAGGCCATGCGCGAAGCGTTCCAGCAGCCGGGCTACTGGCGCATCGAAAAACCGCTGTTGAGTTATGACGCCTTGACCTGGATCGGTGCGGGCGTACTGGGCCTGATCATCCTTGTTTTGATCGGCCTGAGGCTTTATCGCAAACCTGTTGAGTAATGAGGCGCAGAATATCGGGCCAAGGCGTTATTCTGTCTGAGATTTTTCCCACAACCAGTGAACCGCCCATGCCGAACTTGCCGCCCCTCATCCAGCGCGTTATAGAACTGATCAAGCGCTACCCAGGGGTGATTGCACTCGGCGGTTTCATCTCGGGGGTGGGCAGCTTCATCCTGGTAGACCGCCAGCAGGGCATGGCCAGCTGGATTGCGGTGATCATGCTGGTGAGCTGGTTGTGGCTGATGCTGGAGAACAGTTTTACGCAACTGTTCACCAAGGTCTTCAATCGCGAGATCCCTGAACCGCTGCTGCGCTACGCCACCCAGATGATCCACCAGGAAAGTCTGTTCTTCGTCCTGCCGTTCTTTTTCGTCACCACCGCCTGGAACAGCGGCCAATCGCTGTTCACTGGCCTGCTGGGTGCGGCGGCGCTGGTGTCGATCATCGACCCGCTGTATTACAAATGGCTGGCGCCCAAACGCTCGCTGTTCCTGGCCTTGCACACCCTGACCCTATTCGCCGCGTTGCTGACCGCGCTGCCGATCATCATGCACCTGACCACCGCCCAGAGTTACAAACTGGCGTTGGGTGTGGCCATGGTCTTGTCGATCCCGAGCCTGGCCGTCAGCCTGCCGCTGCGCAGCCTCAAGGGCTGGGCCATGCTGCTGGGGGTAACGGCCGCCATCGGCTGCGCCGGCTGGTTCCTGCGCAGTTGGGTACCGCCCGCCACCCTGTGGATGACCGAAGTCGCCATCAGCACCCAACTGCAAGACCGCACGCCGGGCGACGACCTCAAGCAAGTCACCGCCGCCCAATTGCGCAGTGGTGGGCTGTATGCGTACACCGCGATCAACGCGCCACGCGGGCTGGATGAGCGGATCTACCATGTATGGAAATTCAACGGCCAGGAAGTCGACCGCATTGCCCTTGACATCCATGGTGGGCGCAAGGAGGGCTATCGCGCCTGGACCCACAAGCAGAATTTCCCGGGTGACGCCGTGGGGCGCTGGCAAGTGCAGGTGCTCACCGAAGACGGCCAGGTCATCGGCGTTCTGCGCTTCAAGGTGATAGACACAGCACAAGCGGACAACCCAAAGTAAGCCGGATCGTGCTATTACGTAGCAATTGTGGATAGCCAAACAAGCTCGGAGCTTATGACCACTCGCACGACGGCCGGCGCGGCCCATCTTGATACGTCCAGCACCCCGCCTTCGCTACGGATTACCGGCGACTGGACGCTGGCCCACTACGCCCACCTGAAGAAGCTGTCGGCCACACTCGACGGCCAATACGACGCCGGCGCCCGCATTGACCTCAACGGCCTCGGTGCGCTGGATACCGCCGGCGCCTCGCTGCTGGTGGAGCTGCTGGGCCCTGCGCGCATCGAACATTCTGCCGAACAGACTGATTGCACCCTGGCAGCCGCCGACCGTGCCCTGCTCAAGACCGTCTACCGCTCCCTGAATGACTTTTGCGTACCGATCAAAGAGCCGGAAGAGGCCGCCGGTATTCAAGTGTTGGCTCGCATCGGCCGCGCAGTAGACACGGTCTGGCAAGACGCAATGAAGCTGTTGGGCTTTATCGGCCTGATCCTCGAAACCTTCGCCCGCGGTATTTGGCGGCCCAAGCGCTGGCGCCTGACGCCCATGGTCGCCCACATCGAACAGACGGGCCTGGATGCTGCGCCTATCGTCGCGCTGCTGACCTTTCTGGTAGGCGCCGTCGTGGCCTTCCTCGGCGCCACCGTGCTCAAGAGCTTCGGCGCGACGATCTTTACCGTGGACCTGGTGGCGTTCTCCTTCCTGCGTGAATTCGGCGTGTTGCTCACCGCAATCCTCATCGCCGGCCGTACCGCCAGTGCATTCACCGCGCAAATCGGCTCCATGAAAGCCAACGAAGAAATCGACGCCATCCGTACCCTGGGCCTGGACCCCATGGAGCTGTTGGTATTGCCGCGCGTGCTGGCGCTGCTGGTGGCGTTGCCGATGCTGACCTTCCTGGCGATGCTCTCGGGGATCGTCGGCGGTGGTGTGGTGTGTGCGGTGGCCCTGGATATTTCGCCGGCGATGTTTCTTTCGCTGCTGCAATCGGACATTGGCGTGCAGCACTTTCTGGTGGGCATGGTGAAGGCGCCGATCTTTGCCTTTTTGATCGCGGCCATTGGCTGCCTGGAAGGTTTCAAAGTCAGCGGCAGTGCCGAATCAGTCGGCGCGCATACCACGTCGAGCGTGGTGCAATCGATCTTTGTGGTGATTGTGCTGGATGCGGTCGCAGCGATGTTTTTCATGGAGATGGGCTGGTGAGTCGTCTACACCGTGCGCCCACCGAGGCGGTGATTGAAGTGCGTGGCTTGTGCAATCGCTTTGGCAGCCAAAGCGTGCATGAGAACCTCGACCTGGATTTGTACAAGGGCGAGATCCTGGCGGTGGTGGGGGGCTCTGGCAGCGGTAAATCCGTGTTGTTGCGCAGCATCGTTGGCCTGCGGCGCCCCAGCGAAGGCGAAGTGCGGGTGTTCGGCAAAAACCTGCCGAGCCTGCCTGAACATGAACGCTCACTGGTAGAACGCCGCTTTGGCGTACTGTTCCAGAAGGGCGCGCTGTTTTCCTCGCTGACGGTGACCGAGAACGTGGCCCTGCCATTGATCGAGCACGCCGGCCTCAGCCGCGCCGATGCCGAGCACTTGGCGGCGGTCAAGCTGGCCCTGGCAGGGTTGCCGCTGTCGGCGGCCGATAAATACCCGGCCTCGTTATCCGGCGGCATGATCAAACGCGCGGCCCTGGCCCGCGCACTGGCCTTGGACCCGGACATCCTGTTCCTGGACGAACCCACCGCCGGTCTCGACCCCATTGGCGCGGCGCAATTCGACCAACTGATCCTCACCCTGCGCGATGCGCTGGGCTTGAGTGTGTTCCTGGTCACCCACGACCTCGACACGCTGTACACCATCACCGACCGTGTGGCGGTGCTGGCGCAGAAGAAAGTGCTGGTGGCCGACGCCATCGATGTCGTTTCGGAAACGAACGACGCCTGGATTCACGAATATTTCCACGGCCCCCGGGGCCGCGCGGCATTGGATGCCGCTCAATCGCTCAACGAGGTATGACATGGAAACCCGAGCCCATCATGTGATGATCGGACTGTTCAGCGTAATTGTGGTGGTCGGCGCGATGCTGTTTGGTCTGTGGCTGGCCAAGTCCAGCGTCGATACCGCCTTCCAGGATTACGAAGTGATCTTCAACGAAGCGGTCAGCGGCCTGTCCCAGGGCAGTGCGGTGCAGTACAGCGGCATCAAGGTGGGCGATGTCATCAGCCTGCGTCTGGACCCCAAAGACCCACGCCGCGTCCTGGCGCGCATCCGCCTGGCCGGGCAAACGCCAATCAAGGAAGACACCCAGGCCAAACTGGCCCTGACCGGTATCACCGGCACCTCGATCATCCAGCTCAGTGGGGGCACCCCGCAGAGCCCGGAGCTCAAGGGCAAGGACGGCAACCTGCCGGAAATCATCGCGTCGCCATCGCCTATCGCACGCCTGCTCAATAACAGCAACGACCTGATGACCAGCGTCAACCTGCTGCTGCACAACGCCAACCACCTGTTCTCACGGGAAAACGTCGAACGCCTGAGCAACACCTTGGATAACCTGCAACAAACCACCGGCGCCATTGCCGAGCAACGCGGCGACATCAAGGTGGTGATGCAGCAATTGATGCAGGTGAGCAAACAGGCGGGCGCGGCGCTGGAGCAAACCACGGTGCTGATGCGCAGCGCCAATGGTTTGCTCAGTGAACAAGGCAAGCAAGCCTTCGGCAGCGCCGAGCAGGCGATGAAATCCCTGGAGCAAAGCACCGCTACCATCAATACCTTGCTGACCAATAACCAGGACTCGGTGAACAGCGGCATGCAGGGCCTTAACGAGCTGGCGCCAGCCGTGCGCGAGCTGCGTGAAACCCTCGGCTCGCTGCGCGCCATCTCTCGCCGCCTGGAAGCCAACCCCAGCGGTTACCTGCTGGGCAGTGACAAGAACAAGGAGTTCACGCCATGAAGCGTGCTTACCATATGATCGTCCCCATGGCCCTGGCACTGGTCAGCGCGTGCTCAATCCTGCCCAAGCCGGACCCATCGGACGTGTACCGCCTGGCGTCCGCCCAACCGGCCAGCCAAGGCACGCCGGTGAGTTGGTCGCTGCGCGTGACCAAGCCGCAGACCAGCGAGTTTCTCGATAGCCCGCGCATCGCCGTAGTGCCAAATGGCAACTTGATCAGCAACTACGCGAATTCACGCTGGAGCGACCCGGCGCCGGTGCTGCTGCGTAATCGCCTGCTGGATGGCTTCCAGCGCGACGGGCGCGTGACATTGTTGAGTACCGACGAGACCAACCTGCAAGCCGACTATGAACTGGGCGGGCAGTTGCAGGCGTTTCAGAGTGAGTATCGAGGCAAAGCGGTGGAGGTGGTGATTCGCCTCGACGCACGATTGGTGCGTGGGCGTGATCAAAGGATTATCGCCAGCCGCCGGTTTGAAGTGAGGCAGCCGGTGAGTGACGCCAAGGTGCCAGCGGTGGTGGCTGCTTTTGGCCAGGCTGGGGATCAGTTGAATACGCAGGTGGTGGATTGGGTAGTCAGTCAGGGCAATACCGCTCTGAAACCTTGAAGGCCTCATCGCAGGCAAGCCAGCTCCCACATTTTACTGTGTTCACACATCAAACTGTGGGAGCTGGCTTGAACTGCGATAACGATTGTGGCCTTAACCAAAAAACCAGTAGCACACCGAAATAGCCGCGACCACACCAGCAAACTCCGCGAACAACGCACATCCCACCGCATGCCGCGCCCGCTGGATGCCTACCGAGCCGAAGTACACAGCCAGCACATAAAACGTGGTTTCAGTACTGCCCTGTATCGTCGCCGCCACCAACGCCGCAAAGCTGTCCACTCCCTGGGTCTGCATGGTCTCGATCAGCATCGCCCGTGCCGCACTGCCGGAGAACGGCTTGACCATTGCGGTCGGCAGAGCGTCGACGAAGCGCGTATCCAGGCCAGTCCAGGCCACCACATGGCGAATCCCTTCCAGGCCGAACTCCAAGGCGCCCGAGGCACGCAACACGCCAACCGCACACAGCATCGCCACCAGATAGGGCAGTAGGTTCTTGGCCACGTCGAAGCCTTCCTTGGCACCTTCGACAAAGGCCTCGTACACCTTGACCTTGCGCAACGCACCGATCACCAGGAACAGCATGATCAGGCCAAACAGCGTGAGGTTGCCCAGGATCGACGACAAACCGGCCAGCGCTGTGGCAGACAGGGTCGCCAGCAGCGCCATGAAGCCACCCAGTATCAACGCGCCGGGGACCAGATAGGCCAGCACCACAGGGTCCCACAGCCGCAGACGCTGCATCACCGCCACCGACAGCAGGCCCACCAGGGTTGAGGCGCTGGTGGCCAGCAGGATCGGCAGGAACACCAGCGTCGGGTCCGCGGCGCCTTGCTGGGCGCGGTACATGAAAATGGTCACCGGCAACAGCGTCAGCGAGGACGCGTTGAGCACCAGGAACAGGATCTGAGCGTTGGTCGCCGTATTGGGGATGGGGTTGAGTTCTTGCAGCGCCTTCATGGCTTTCAGGCCGATGGGCGTGGCGGCATTATCCAGGCCCAGGCCGTTGGCGGCAAAGTTGAGGGTGATCAAACCGATCGCGGGGTGCCCCGCGGGCACTTCCGGCATCAGGCGGCGAAACAGCGGGCCGAGGGCCTTGGCCAGCCAATCGACGATCCCGGCTTTTTCGGCAATCCGCAGAAAGCCCAGCCATAACGTCAGGGTACCGAACAGCAGCACCATGACTTCCACCGACAATTTGGCCATGGCGAAAATGCTTTCGACCATCGCCGCGAAGATCCCGGCGTTACCGCCCACCAGCCATTGCGCCAGTGCTGACACCATTGCCACGACAAAGAAGCCAAGCCACAGGCCATTGAGCATCAGATAAGTCCCCCGAAAGATGGGGCGAATGATAACGGGGCTGGCAGAAACGACAAACCCCGGAATTTTCCGGGGTTTGTTTTCGATCAATCTGCAATCAGCTACGGGTGGCTTGTGCCGTAGGCAGGGCTTCCTTGCTGCGCCAGTGCGGCAGGGAATTCCAGTAGCGCTCGCCCTTGGCGTCGTCGTACATGCCTTCCCACCGGGAGATAACCAGTACGGCCAAGGCATTGCCGATCACGTTCAGGGCGGTACGCGCCATGTCCATCACACGGTCGACACCGGCGATAAACGCCAAGCCTTCCAGTGGGATGCCCACGCTGCCCAGAGTCGCCAACAACACCACGAAGGACACGCCCGGCACGCCGGCGATACCTTTGGAGGTCACCATCAGGGTCAGTACCAGCATCAGTTGCTGGCCGATCGACAGGTCGATGCCATACAACTGGGCAATGAAGATAGCCGCGATGCTCTGGTACAGAGTCGAACCGTCGAGGTTGAACGAATAGCCGGTCGGCACCACGAAGCTGCAGATCGCTTTCGGCGCGCCGTAGGCTTCCATCTTCTCGATCACACGCGGCAGCACGGTTTCGGAGCTGGCGGTGGAGTAAGCCAATACCAACTCATCTTTGAAGATGCGGATCAGCTTGAGGATCGAGAAGCCAAACAGGCGTGCGATCAAACCCAGGACCGCGAAGGCGAAGAACAGGATCGCGACGTAAACCAGGATCACCAGCTTGGCCAGCGGCAGCAGCGAGGCGAAGCCGAAGTTGGCGACCGTCACCGCGATCAGTGCAAATACACCGATAGGGGCGTACTTCATGATCATGTGGGTGACTTTGAACATGCTCTCGGACACGCCCTGGAACATGGTCACCAGCGGTTCGCGCAGTTCAGGCTTGAGGCTCGACAGACCCAGGCCGAACAACACCGAGAAGAAGATGATCGGCAGCATCTCGCCTCGGGCGACTGCGGCGAAGATGTTCGAGGGGATCAGGTTGAGGATGGTCTCGATGAACGCATGTTCATGCTGCACTTCGGCGGCAGTCGCCTGGTACTTGGAGATATCGACGGTACCCAGGGTACTCATGTCGATGCCAGCGCCTGGGTGGAACAGGTTGGCGAGCAACAGGCCCACCACGATGGCGATGGTGGTGACGATTTCGAAGTAGAGGATGGTTTTGACGCCGATACGACCGAGCTTTTTCGCGTCGCCTACACCGGCAATGCCGACGATCAGCGAAGAAATCACAATCGGGATCACGATCATCTTGATCAGGCGGATAAAGATATCGCCCGCCGGCTGCAACACATTGCTGATCCACCAGGCCTTTTCAGCACTGAAATGGTTGAGCACGGCACCGATTGCAATGCCCAGTACCAAACCGATGAGGATCTGCCAGGCGAGGCTTAGCTTTGCCTTCTTCATGTCATTACCCTTGCTTCAAGTGGACTTACGGCAAATGCGCCAGCTGCAACGCTCGAAAGCGAAAAAGTGTGTGCATCTGCCTCCATGGAAGGTCACCGCAGCGTGGCCGAAATGGCTTACTGGCAGGCGAAAAAAGGCGCAACTATTCCCATGCAAGGGAGCGACGTCTAATGCCGTAAACGCCTACCCTATGCCGAATCGGCATGGGTTTTTTTGAAAATATTTGTCCAAACGGTCAGTTCGTATCCGCCATTCGAGCGGGTGAATATGCCGTTAAGCAGCCAAATCAGGCTCGCGCAGAGATACTGGACGACTTCGATTGGCTGGCAGAAATGTCTGAGAAATCCATCACCTAGGACCGGAAAGATCCTATAGCGCGATTGAAAAATTCTCGATAGATGGTCACGCCGACATACCCAGTAATGGTTGGCCAGACGCAAAAAACAAAACTGCGGCTATAGGCGGCATGAAACGCGGGAATGAGAGTCGTAAGCCCGCCGCAAGTTCAGCAAGCTTGAGGTCTTGTGAACTTGCGTCGCAGCTTTTCGCCTGACCCGGCCCTTGCGCAGGTACTCCCTGTACCCGTAGGTCACGCCGATCCTGATCGATCAGAGCAACCCGGCCCCCTGGTCATGCATCACTCAAGGAGCGATGCAAACAGAAAGAAGCACAAGGGCTTCCTTCTATGGACGCCGGCTCCGTCAGACGGAACCTAGTACCAATTCGGATCTTTCTTGAGCTGTTCCATCAACAGCTTTTGCATACCCTCGTCCGGCTTACCGAGAAAACGGTAGTCGGCGTGCCGTGTCGGGGACTTGTCCGCTGGCAAACCCGCCGGGACCTCCACCAACATGGCGTAGGCATCTTCCTTGTCGAGGCTGAAGGCGACGATCAGGCGCTTGTTCAGGCAGGTGTCTGCGGTTTCGCAGAGCGGCCCGACCAAGTACTTGTCGCCATCTTCCTCAACGGCATTCATTTGCTCAGCCGTGCCCGACAGGTTCATCACCCATTCAGGCAGGCGTTCCTCTTTCTTCACCACGTCTTGCCAGGTTTCACGGTACTGCGGATCTGCGCTGAGCAATTCGTTAGCCCGGGATTGGCCGTCGTTGGCGGCCATGGCCAGGCCGCTGCCGCCCAACAGCAGGGCGGCAGCAAGGGTTTTAAAAGGCAGGGTGACCATATTCAACCTCGGCCTTTGCGACCAAAGAAGAACGAAGCGATAAACATCACCAGGAAGACCACAAACAGGATCTTGGCGATGCCGGTGGCGGTGCCAGCGATACCACCGAAGCCTAGGACTGCAGCCACAATGGCGATGATCAGAAATGTGATTGCCCAACTCAACATGGTGATTCTCCTTATGCTTCTATAGGGGTAACAGCGGTGATACCGTGCAGCCGCTCAACACGAGCGACGTTTTTGCCTAGAACACCCAACGGTCATGGGCCGGCAGTTCGTCCAGAGTGGAACCCTGGTCTACCAGGCTCAATTGCGGGGCAGTCACATCGACGCTGGCGCTGCCAATGGAACGGAAATGGGTCTGAGTCATGACGGGACGTTCAAATTGCGGGGCTGGCTGCGCACGCTCCTGCCAATGCTGCAACTGCTGGCCGGCAACCAACGTGACCATCAAGGCCAGGCTGGCGAACAGGCCCTGCTGCAAGCGCAGCGGCGATACACGCAATTGGCTGAGGCTTTGGCGAGTCATGCTGCATTACTCCCGCATTCTGATTATTCGTTCATGACGCTCTTGGGGGAGATATTGCAGAGTGCATGCCAGCTTTATTGCAAAATAAAACACAATAAAATCAAGCATTTAAACTTTCTCGATAGATTCGTCGCCTAGCATCCTGCACGATGCCTCCTTGCGGGCCGTGCGAAATGCACGATGGTCGGGGGTCGGAACCAGACACCCAGCGCATACATCGAAGGATCGAAGGGTGAAAGGAAGGGAAAATGCCCTCAGACGTCGTCTGTAGGAAGGCGCGCAGATAGCTGCACGAAGAAGCCTTTTATGAATCAGAATAAACCATGCAACTTGCCCGATTATTCCGGGACTAAACACCATCACATTTATAGTTAAGGAGTGCGGGACAGATGGATTCAGCCAAGGAACTTCAAGGCCGCATTCTTTTAGTGGATGACGAATCCGCGATCCTGCGCACCTTCCGCTATTGCCTGGAAGATGAGGGCTACACCGTCGCCACCGCGAACAGCGCCGCCCAGGCCGATGCCCTGATGCAGCGTCAGGTGTTCGACCTGTGCTTCCTCGACCTGCGCCTGGGCGAGGACAATGGCCTGGACGTGCTGGCCCAGATGCGCGTGCAGGCTCCGTGGATGCGCGTGGTGATTGTGACCGCCCATTCGGCCGTGGATACCGCCGTGGACGCCATCCAGGCTGGCGCCGCCGACTACCTGGTCAAGCCTTGCAGCCCCGACCAACTGCGCCTGGCTACGGCCAAACAGCTGGAAGTGCGTCAGCTCTCTGCGCGGCTGGAAGCGCTGGAAGGCGAGGTGCGCCAGCCCAAAGACGGCCTGGACTCCCATAGCCCGGCAATGATGGTGGTGCTGGAAACCGCGCGGCAGGTGGCCGGGACGGACGCCAATATCTTGATTCTCGGCGAGTCCGGCACCGGTAAAGGTGAGTTGGCCCGGGCGATACACGGCTGGAGCAAGCGCTCGAAGAAGTCCTGCGTGACCATCAACTGCCCGTCACTGACCGCCGAACTGATGGAAAGCGAACTGTTCGGCCATAGCCGCGGCGCATTCACCGGCGCCAGTGAGAGCACTCTGGGCCGAGTGAACCAGGCGGACGGCGGTACGCTGTTTCTCGACGAGATCGGCGATTTCCCCCTCACGTTGCAACCCAAGTTGCTGCGGTTTATCCAAGACAAAGAGTATGAGCGCGTGGGCGACCCGGTCACCCGCCGCGCTGACGTGCGCATCCTCGCAGCCACCAACCTGAACCTGGAAGACATGGTGCGCGATGGCCGTTTCCGTGAAGACTTGCTCTACCGTCTGAATGTCATCACCTTGCACTTGCCCCCGCTGCGCGAACGCAGTGAAGACATCCTGACCCTGGCTGACCGCTTCCTTGCCCGCTTCGTCAAGGAATACGCACGCCCGGCGCGCGGCTTCAGCGATAATGCCCGCGAAGCGCTACTGAACTACCGCTGGCCCGGCAATATTCGTGAACTGCGCAACGTAGTGGAGCGCGCCAGCATCATCTGCCCCCAGGAGAAGGTTGAGATCAGCCACCTGGGGATGGCTGAGCAACCGGCCAACAATGCACCGCGTATCGGGTCGGCTTTGAGCCTTGACGAGCTGGAGAAAGCCCATATCGGCGCCGTACTTGCGACCAGCGACACACTGGACCAAGCGGCCCGCACACTCGGCATCGATGCGTCGACGCTGTACCGCAAACGCAAGCAGTACAACCTTTGAACAGGACCTTATGAAGCTCGCGATGAAACTGCGCACCCGGTTATTCCTGAGCATCTCAGCCTTGATTACCGTGGCTTTGCTGGGGTTGGTCCTGGGCTTGGTCAGCGTCATGCAAATGGCCAAGACCCAGGAATCGCTGATCCGCAGTAATTTCATCACCCTGGACCTGGGGCTCAAATTGCGTCAGAGCCTGGGCGACCAGTTGATCATGATGCTGGAGAAGCGTCCCGACCCAGACGCCCTGCAAGCCTCCAAGCAGCATTATTTCGATCTGTTGGACCAGGGCATCGCCCATGAGCAGGTCGACGGCAAAAACCATGGTTTCAGCCAGGCACGCTCGGACTACCAGAATCTGCTCAAGGCGTTTGACCAATCCCAGCAGACATCACCGCCTGCGGGCAGCAAGGAAAAACTCACCGAGACCTTCAACATACTGCGCAACGGCTTGATCGCCGACCACAAGCGGGCCCTGGAAAATATCAGTACCAGTGAGCATAAATCCCGTGAGCGCGCCCTGTTGATAGCGGGCCTGCTCGGGCTGGTAGGGCTCGCGGTGCTGATCATCGGTTTCGTCACGGCCCATGGCATCGCCCGGCGTTTCGGTGGTCCCATCGAGGCCCTGGCCAAGGCCGCCGACAAAATCGGACAGGGCGACTTTGAAGTCACGCTGCCGATCTCCTCCGCAGCGGAAATGAACCTGCTGACCCGCCGTTTCGGCATCATGGCCGAAGCGTTGCGCCAACATCAGGCTACTAACATCGATGAGCTGCTGGCCGGCCAACAGCGCCTGCAAGCGGTGCTCGACAGTATCGATGACGGCCTGTTGATGATTGATCGCCAAGGCTGCCTGGAGCACCTCAACCCTGTAGCGCAGCGCCAATTGGGTTGGGATGAGGAGCGGCTGGGTCAAGGCCTTGGTGAAGCCATGGGTCGTGCGGAAATGGATGAACAGCTGCAACTGGTGCTGCGCGGCGGCAACCTGGAGCGGGCCCCGGACGATCTGGAGGTGGAAGTCGAGGGTGAGTTGCGCCTGCTGACCTACAGCCTGACCCCGGTCAGCCATACACAGGGGCACATTCTCGGGGCCGTGATGGTGCTGCATGATGTGACTGAACAGCGCGCCTTCGAACGGGTGCGCAGCGAGTTCGTGTTGCGCGCCTCCCATGAGCTGCGCACGCCGGTTACCGGCATGCACATGGCCTTCGGCTTGTTCCGTGAGCGGGCCAAGTTCCCACCGGACTCCCGCGAGGCGGACCTGCTGGATACGGTGAATGAAGAAATGCAGCGCCTGATGCAGTTGATCAACGACCTGCTCAACTTCTCGCGCTACCAGAACGGCCTGCAAAAACTCACCCTGGGCACGTGCGATGTCACCGACTTGCTGGAGCACGCACGGGCTCGGTTTGCTGAGCCTGCGAACGCCCAGCACATTGAGTTGCTGGTAGAAGCTCAACCTGAGTTGCCACGGCTGTATGCCGACCAAGTGCAACTGGAGCGGGTGCTCGACAACCTGCTGGGCAATGCCCTGCGCCACACCGCCGAAGGCGGGCAGATTCGTCTGCAGGCACGACGGCATGGCGAGCGGGTGATTATCAGCGTCGAGGATAACGGCGAAGGCATTGCCTACGGCCAGCAAGGGCGGATCTTCGAACCCTTTGTACAGGTGGGCCGCAAGAAAGGCGGTGCGGGCCTGGGGTTGGCACTGTGCAAGGAAATCGTGCAATTGCACGGCGGCCGCATGGGTGTGTACTCACGGCCAGGGCAGGGTACGCAGTTCTATATGGCATTGCCCCTGTAGGAGCGAGCTTGCTCGCTCCTACCTGTACACCATCAGCGGTGATTCAAGGCCCTCAGGATCGCGGCGCTTTCAGCATCTGGGGTGCCGTCAAACAATGACGGGCGAAAGCGCATCTGGAACGCAGCGATGACGTGCCTTGTGGCCACATCCAGCTCACCGGTCTGCGGCGTCTGATAGCCCAGGCGCGCCAGCTCTTCCTGGAACCAGGTAATGCTCGGCAACTGCGCGGCGTACTGCACCTGGAACCGGGCCACTGCCTGGGCATCCGGCCACACGGCCAGACCTTCTGCCGCCAAGCGCTTCCAGGGGAACAAAGGGCCTGGGTCCAGCTTGCGCAGTGGGGCAATGTCGCTGTGCCCGATGATGTTCTTGGGGTCGATGCCATTGCGCTTGCTGATGTCCTTGAGCAGCACGATCAGCGACTGCACCTGCGCTTCGGAATACGGGTACCACACACGCCCAGTCGGCGTATCACTGAACCCTGGGTTGACGATCTCGATGCCGATGGAGCTGGAGTTGAGCCAGGTGCGCCCCATCCACTCGCTTTGCCCGGCGTGCCAGGCGCGCTGGCTTTCATCTACCAGCTTGTAGATGGTGCCGGAGGCGTCGTCGCCGATCAGGTAATGGCTGCTGACCTGGCCATGGGTCAACAGCGCCAGGGAACGTTCAAGGTTGGTCGAGGTGTAATGCACCACAACGAACTGCACGCGGTTGTCGTGGTTAACCGAAGGATGGCTGGTGTTCAGGCGCGGGCCACTGGCGCAGCCGGCGAGCAGAAGAAACGCTAAAGCGATATACAAGGATTTCATGGCGAGAGGCATTACACTGAAAGACGATAATGCAACAGTGTAACGTAAGGTTCATGGCTAGGCGGTCAAATCACAAAATGGAACATCTTTTATGCCGCCTGCACCTGATTACGCCCCGCAGCCTTTGCCCTGTAGAGTGCCTCGTCGGCACGCTTGAGCGCCAGGTCACTGCGCTCGCCGGCCTGAAACTGCGCCACGCCCATGGACACCGTGATCGTTACCGGCTCGCCCTTGAAGTGGAACGGGCACGCTGCAATGGCCTCACGCAATACTTCACCTACGGCCAGGGCATCCGCCAAAGCTGAGTCGGGCATGAGCAGCACAAACTCTTCACCCCCAAAACGCGCGATGAAGTCCGTCGGCCGCAGGCGCTTGCTCAGCACATTGGCGATGATCTTCAAGACTTTGTCCCCTGCCAGGTGACCGTAGCCGTCGTTGATGCGCTTGAAGTGGTCCAGGTCGAGCATGGCCAGCGACAGGCTGTTACCCCGCTGATGCCAGGCGTTGACCTCGTAATCGAGGCGTTCGCTCCACGCCGCACGGTTGGGCAGCCCGGTGAGCGGATCGATCAAGGCCTTCTGGCGCTGCACCTCCAGGTGCTCGCGGTAGCCCTGGGCCTCCTGCTCCATATGGGCCACGCGTTCAGCCAGGCCTTTGAGGCGTGCGGCCACTTCCTGTTCGCGCAGGTCACGCTGTTGCTGGTGTTCATCCATGGTGCCGAGCAAGCCTTCAAGGTGGCTTTCGAGCACCTGCTTGAGGCTGTCCAGGTCGGCGGCGTCCTGCACGCTGCTTTGCAGGCCGTCGACCTGCTCGCGAATCTGTGTGTCCAGCTCCCGTGCGGCCAGGCTGCTGTCGGCGTGCCCCTCGCTGGCGACCTGCAGATGACCCTGGAATGCCTCGAGACGCTCGTTGAGCTGCTTGAGATAAGCCTCGAACTCATGCTGGCCACTGTCGGTGACCGCCAGCATCAGCACGGCCAGGTCATCCAGGATCGGCAGCAGTTCGTACCAATTCAAACCATGGGCGAGACGCTCACGCATCGCCTCGGCCTGGGGCTGGTGACGTTCGGGCAGGGAAAGATCTTCCAGCAGGCCGAGCAAAGTGCCTTCAATGTGCTTGGCCACCGAGCTGTAGGACGGTTCAGGAGAATCGGGCAGGGCGTAGGCGCCGTCCGGTTGCAGTTCGTCGGGCTCGGGGCTTTCCAGCACAGGGGGCAGCGACAGGCTGCCGATGGTGGTCTCATCCGGTGTTTCGACTGGAGCCGGCGGCGGTTCGATAAAGGCAGCGAGTGCGCTTTCGTGAGCAGGCTCCGCAACCGGTGGCGCCTGCACGTCGGGCTCCGGTAATTGCGCAGGCGCAATCGACAGCAGCTCTGGAGCGTCGAATACCGGCGTTTCGCTGGCGACCTCTTGCCCTTCGGCCGCTGCAACAGGCGCAGCCTTCAAGGCCACGGGTGTGGGTGACAGCGGTGCAAAGGCACGCAAGGCTTGGGTCAGCTCTTCCGATTGCGCAGGTTCTTCCGGTTCGGGTGCGGGTTTGGGCGCTGCAGGCTTTGGCGCTGCCAATTGCATTGCCGGCAGTGGCTCAGCGTCAACCGGGAGTGCTTCACTGGCGGCCTCCTTACTACCGAACAGGCGTTGCAACAGGCCCGGGCCTGGGCGTGCGGTATCGCCTTCAGGCTCCAGATTATTCAGCGCCTGCCCCTGCAGGCTGCTCAGCTCACTGAGTAGCAGGGGCATCTCCCGCGCTTGTGCCACGCGACCATCGAGTTGCTTGGCGAAGGTTTTCAGCGGGCGAGCCACCTCGCGGGGCAACGGCAGCTTTTGCAACTGGGTGACCAAGGCGGTGAGCGCGGTGCTGATCTGGTCGACACGGGTTTCGCGGCGCTGCTCCGAATCCAGCACGGCCTTTTCCAGGCGCGGCAGTAAAGCGGCGAGGGCAGCATCCATGTCGTCCGTGCGCACGACATCGCGCATTTCCTTCATGCATTGATCGACGGCGCGGTCGGTGCCTTCGGCGGCCAGCGTGCTGCGCACCAGCCCGCGGCGCAGCAAATCGAGGCGGGCAGCCCAGCGGCGTTCGAGTTTGTCTTGTTGCTCGATGCTCTGGAGGTATTTCTCTTTCCAGCGCTGGGCGTCGTCGCTCATGCAAGGGGTCCGCGAGGGCCTGGGCTCAACGCGGGTAATGCATCAGCCGTGAGCGAACCCGGCAGACGAATCTCTACCGCGACCGGCAGGTGATCGGAAATGGGCTGCGCTAGCACCTGCACACTTTCCAGTGTGAGGCTTGGGCTGAGCAGGATATGGTCAAGACAGCGCTGCGGGCGCCAGCTGGGAAACGTGGCTTCGACTTGCGGCGCCAATAACCCCAGGTCGCGCAGCGGAGAATTCTGCAGCAGGTCGTTGGCATGGGTGTTCATGTCACCCATGAGCACCTGATGCTTATAGTTGCCAATCAATTCACGCACGTAGGCCAGTTGCAGGTTGCGCGTACGCCCCCCGAGGGCCAGATGCATCATCACCACCACCAAGGCTTCCGGGCCTTCGCCAAAACGCACAAGGATCGCCCCGCGCCCTTTGGGGCCTGGCAGGGGGTGATCTTCAATTGCAGTGGGTTTGAGACGGCTGAGCACGCCGTTGCTGTGCTGTGCCAGGCGCCCTAGATTACGGTTGAGTTGCTGATACCAGTATGGAAAAGCCCCCAACTGAGCCAGGTGTTCCACCTGGTTGATATAGCCGGAGCGCAGGCTGCCGCCGTCGGCTTCCTGCAGGGCGACCAAGTCGAAGTCACTTAGCAGGTCGCCGATTTTCTGCAGGTTACCGGTACGCCCCTTGTGGGGCAGCAGATGCTGCCAGCCACGCGTGAGGTAGTGCCGATACTTCTCGGTACTGTTGCCCACCTGGATATTGAAGCTGAGCAGGCGCAAGCGGCTGTCTGCCGGCAGGCCCGTGGACTCCAGGTGATGCTCGTTGACCTGCGGTTCATGCAGGCCAACGACACGCTCGGTACCCCAGCGGCGCATGGCGAGCCCCTTACTTGGCAGCGCGTTCTTTGGCAATCAGTTGGTCAGCAACGTTCAGGGTCGCTTCAGGACCACCGGTGCTGCCCAGGTCGAAACGGTATTTGCCGTTGACGATCAGAGTTGGAACGCCTTGCACGCCGTACTTCTGCGCGAGTTCCTTGGCCTGTTTGATCTGGCCCTGGATAGCGAAGGAGTTAAAGGTCGCCAGGAACTTGTCCTTGTCGACACCTTGAGTAGCAACGAAGTCAGCCATTTCGTCCGGCTTGGTCAGGCGCTTGCCTTGTTTCTGGATCGCTTCAAAGACAGCGTTGTGGACCTTGTGCTCAACACCCATGGCTTCCAGGGTCAGGAACAGTTGGCCGTGGGCGTCCCATGGGCCACCGAACATGGCAGGAATGCGACGGAAGTTAACGTCCTTGGGCAGCTTTTCAGCCCATGGGTTGATAGTCGGCTCGAAGGCGTAGCAATGCGGGCAGCCGTACCAGAACAGCTCCACCACCTCGATCTTGCCGGGTACCGCAACCGGAACCGGGTTAGCCAGTTCAACATAGGTTTTACCGGCTTCAAGCGGCACATCGGCAGCTTGAGCGGTCATGCCGAAGAGGCTGGCAGTGACGAGAGCGGCGCTGAGGATCAGATTACGCATGCTTTACTCCTGGACAAATAAAGTCGCCTCACGCGACCTTTGTTGTGACAGGTCTACGCGGACATGAGTTCGTTAGTGTAACGGCAGCGGCCACAAAAAAGGGCGGCCTGAGCCACCCTTTTTATGCTTGCATCGCGGGATTAATCGAGCGTTAACGCCCAGCCCCGTCAATGCAGGCCCTGGATATAACTGGAGAGGGCTGCGATGTCTTCGTCGCTCAGCTTGCGAGCGATAGTGCGCATGGTCATGGCGTCCCCATCGTTGGCCCGGCCGGCTTCTTCTTTGCGGAAGTCGGTCAACTGTTTGGCGATGTAGGTGGCATGCTGGCCGCTCAGGTGCGGGAAGCCTGCGGCAGCGTTGCCTGCGCCATTGGGCGAGTGGCAACCGGTGCAGGCGGGCAAGCCTTTTTCCAGGTTACCGCCACGGAACAACTGCTCTCCGCGGGCGACCAATTTAGGATCGGCAGCTCCCACGCTACCCTTCTGGCTGGCAAAATATGCCGCAAGGTCCGCCAGGTCCTGATCGTTGAGATTGGTCAGCATGCCGGTCATTTCCAGCACCGTGCGCTTGCCGTCCTTGATGTCGTGCATCTGCTTGCTCAGGTAGCGTTCACCCTGGCCGGCCAGTTTGGGGAAGTTCGGCGCCGGGCTGTTACCATCCGGCCCGTGGCAGGCACCACACACGGCGGCCTTCGCTTGACCGGCAGTGGCATCACCTTTGACGGGGCCCTCTGCAGCGACGGCAGCGCCTGTGATGCCCAAGGTCAACAGCAGACTCACGATCAGTTTGTTCATCAGCTAATCCAACTACGGCTAAGGGTTTAAGAGTTATCTACCGGGTTTACTCACCATCAAATCAATGACGGCCTGGTAATCCTCAGTACTGCAGTCCATGCACAAACCACGCGGCGGCATTGCCTTGAAACCCTGGGTCACGCACTGCGTCAGCCTGACCATGCAAACTCGGTTGATCCTGTGTAGCCTGAGCGCCGTAAAGCGGAATCAGGGCAGCAGAAGCGAGCAACCGTCGGTCCATACATCGACCTATTCAGGGTTTGAGAGCGTTTTGCGTTCTAATGCGCAATAAAGGTCTTTCGCTCCCGTGAACCTCATCCTTCGCTGGGACAAAGCACACACAAAATCTGCGGCATTATATACTGGCGCTACTGAAACGGAAACGACACCGCTTGCCGCACCCTTTCTCGGCACCGCCCACATCGGAAATCTCATGCAACTCAAGAACCCCATCCTCGGCCTGTGCCAACAGTCCACCTTCATGCTCAGCGCCGCCAAAGTGGACCAATGCCCCGATGACGAGGGCTTTGAAGTCGCCTTTGCCGGCCGTTCCAACGCCGGTAAATCCAGCGCACTGAACACCCTGACTCACGCCAGCCTGGCGCGCACCTCGAAAACCCCGGGCCGCACGCAACTACTCAATTTCTTCAAGCTAGACGATGATCGGCGTCTGGTCGACCTGCCGGGCTACGGTTATGCAAAAGTACCTATCCCGCTGAAGCTGCATTGGCAGCGTCACCTTGAGGCTTACCTGGGCGGTCGCGAGAGTTTGAAGGGTTTGATTCTGATGATGGATATCCGTCATCCAATGACCGACTTCGACTTGCTGATGCTCGACTGGGCTGTCGCCAGCGGCATGCCGATGCACATTTTGCTGACTAAGGCCGACAAGCTCACCTACGGCGCAGCCAAGAACACGCTGCTCAAAGTGCAGTCCGAAATCCGTAAGGGCTGGGGCGATACCATCACGATTCAGCTGTTCTCTGCCCCCAAGCGCATGGGCCTGGAAGAAGCCTACACCGTACTGGCCGGCTGGATGGAATTGGCGGACAAGGGCGCAGAAATCGCCGAGTGACCTTTCTGCGGGCAAAAAAAACCCCGGACTTCTTTTGGGGAGGGGAAGTTCGGGGTTCAAGTTCCGGACCGCTAGGGCGGGGTCCAGAATTATCTGCCAACACTTAACACAACATAGGAGCATTGAAGGGCTTCACCACCCATTCAGTAACTCTGAGTGGCAGTTCACAGGTTAAGTTCCGACAGGCTCAAAAAACTATTGGAAATAACTGACGACGGTTTCCGATCTAAACCGCTTCGCCACCACTGACGGTGATGGCGAAGCCGCGGAATCAGTGCGCCTCGTCCCAGTTATCGCCCACGCCTACGTCCACCACCAACGGCACGTCCAACTGAGCCGCTGCGCTCATATGCTCGCGAATCTTCTCGCTGACCTGCGCGACCAGGTCTTCACGCACCTCCAGCACCAATTCGTCGTGCACTTGAAGGATGACCTTGGCATCCAGGCCCGACTCGGTCAGCCAGTTATCCACCTGCACCATGGCTTTCTTGATGATGTCCGCCGCCGTGCCCTGCATCGGCGCGTTGATCGCTGTGCGCTCGGCCGCCGCGCGCTCCTGGGGCTTGTTGGAGTTGATATCCGGCAAGTACAGGCGCCGCCCGAAGAAGGTTTCGACATACCCCTGATCCGCCGCCTGGGCGCGGGTGCGCTCCATATATTCGCGCACCCCTGGATAGCGAGCGAAGTACACATCGATGTAAGCCTTGGCGGTCTTGGTATCGACGCCGATGTCCTTACCCAGCTTCTGGGCGCCCATGCCGTAAATCAGGCCGAAGTTGATCGCCTTGGCGCTGCGGCGCTGGTTGGACGTGACCTCATTCAACTCGACCTTGAACACTTCGGCCGCCGTGGCCGTGTGCACGTCCAGGTCATTGCGGAAGGCGTTCATCAAGCCTTCGTCCTTGGACAAATGCGCCATGATCCGCAGCTCGATCTGCGAATAGTCCGCCGCCAGCAGCTTGTAGCCCTTGGGCGCGACAAACGCCTGGCGAATGCGCCGCCCCTCGGCGGTACGCACCGGAATGTTCTGCAGGTTCGGATCGCTGGAGGACAAGCGCCCGGTCGCCGCGACGGCCTGATGGTAAGAGGTATGAATACGCCCGGTACGCGGGTTGATCTGTTCCGGCAGGCGGTCGGTATAGGTACTTTTGAGCTTGCTCATGCTGCGGTACTGCATCAGTACCTTGGGCAACGGAAAATCATCTTCGGCCAGTTTGGCCAACACTTCCTCAGCGGTGGATGCCTGGCCCTTGCCGGTTTTTTTCAGCACCGGCATGCCGAGCTTCTCGTACAGGATCGCCCCGAGCTGCTTGGGCGAGCCCAGGTTGAATTCTTCACCGGCGATCTCGTACGCCTGGCGCTCCAGCTCGACCATCTTGTTACCCAGCTCGATGCTCTGGATGCCGAGCAGGTCCTTGTCCACCAGTGCGCCCTGGCGCTCGATGCGTGCCAGCACCGGCACCAGCGGGATCTCAATGTCCGTCAGCACACTGGCCAGGCTCGGGATTGCCGTCAGCTGCGCGTACAGGTGCTGGTGCAAGCGCAAGGTCACATCGGCATCTTCGGCCGCGTAAGGGCCGGCTTGCTCAAGGGCAATCTGGTCGAACGTGAGTTGCTTGGCACCTTTGCCGGCGATGTCCTGGAAACTGACCGTGTCGTGGTCCAGGTATTTCTTCGCCAGGCTGTCCATGTCATGCAGCGTCGCGGTGGAATTGAGCACGTAGGATTCGAGCATGGTGTCGAAGGCGATGCCGCGCACGGTAATGCCCTGTGCAGGGTCGCCGCCAATGGCGCAGTTGGCCAGGATGTTCATATCGAACTTGGCGTGCTGGCCCACCTTGAGTTTGGTCGGGTCTTCCAGCAGCGGTTTCAGGGCCAGCAGAACGGTGTCGCGGTCCAATTGATCCGGCGCGCCGATATAGGAATGGGTCAGCGGGATGTAGGCGGCTTCATGGGGCTGCACAGCAAACGAGACCCCGACCAATTGCGCCTGCTGGGCGTCGATGCCGGTGGTTTCGGTGTCGAAAGCAAACAACGGCGCATCGTGGAGTTTTTTCAGCCACACGTCGAAGGTAGCCTGGTCCAGAATAGTGGTGTAAACCGCCTCTACCGGTACTGATACAACAGCCTCGACCGGCATTTCGGCGGCAGGCGCAACCTCGCTCGCCGACTTGAGCTCGACACGCTTGGCATCGCGCTGGATTTCGTCGTACCAGCTCTTGAACTCAAGCAGCGTGTACAGCTCCAGCAGCTTTTCGCGATCCGGTTCGATCAGGTGCAAGTCATCCAGCCCGATATCCAGCGGCACATCGATCTTGATCGTCGCCAACTGATAGGACAGGAATGCCATCTCCTTGTGCTCCTCCAGCTTGGCCGGCAGGGTCTTGGCCCCACGGATAGGCAGGGTCGGCACAATATCCAGCTGCTCATAAAGCTCTTTGAGGCCGCCATTGACCCCTACCAGCAAGCCGGAGGCGGTCTTGGGGCCAATGCCCGGAACGCCGGGAATGTTGTCGGACGAATCCCCCATCAACGCCAGATAGTCGATGATCTGCTCCGGAGCGACGCCGAATTTCTCCTTAACGCCCTCGATGTCCATCGAGCTACCGGTCATGGTGTTGACCAAGGTAATGTGGCCGTCCACCAGCTGCGCCATGTCTTTGTCACCGGTCGAGATCACCACCGGGCGGCTGGCGGCCGCGCTGCTGCGGGCCAGGGTACCGATCACGTCATCGGCCTCGACGCCCTCGACGCACAGCAACGGGAAGCCAAGAGCGATCACGCTTTGATGCAGCGGCTCGATCTGCAGGCGCATGTCATCAGGCATGCTCGGGCGGTTGGCTTTGTATTCGGCGTACATCTCATCGCGAAAAGTCCCACCCTTGGCGTCGAAAACCACCGCAAATGGGCTGTCCGGGTACTGCTTGCGCAGGCTTTTGAGCATGTTCAACACGCCCTTGACCGCACCGGTGGGCAGGCCTTTGGAGGTGGTCAGCGGCGGCAGCGCGTGGAAGGCGCGATACAGATAAGAAGAACCGTCCACCAGGACGAGGGGCGCTTGGCTCATGAGCAGGATCAACCTTTTCGGCGGGTCAGGCGCTAGAATAGCCGGACCAATGAAAACAAAGGGACAAGGTTATCATGCGTACATTCAATCGCCTGCTGTTGACCGGTTTGATTGCACTCGCTCCGATGGCTGCCATGGCGGCAGACAGTGCCCCTGGAGGTGATCCGGAAGTTACCATTCGCACGGAAGGCGACAAAACCATCCAGGAATACCGCCAAAACGGCTTTCTGTACGCGATCAAGGTCACCCCGAAGGGCGCACCACCGTACTTTCTGGTACGTGCGGACGGCACCGACGCGAATTTCATCCGCTCTGACCAGCCGGATATGCTGATCCCGTCATGGAAGATCTTCGAATGGAAATGATTTCTTAATTTTAACCGGCGCTGCCCACCGTAGCGCCCGTAACGGCAGTTTTAACCATGTCTGTGTTCACCCCCCTGGCTCGGCCCGAGCTGGAAACCTTTCTCGCCCCTTATGGGCTCGGCCGCCTGCTTGATTTCCAGGGGATTGCCGCCGGCAGCGAAAACACCAATTTCTTTATCAGCCTGGAGCAGGGCGAGTTCGTCCTGACCCTGGTTGAGCGTGGCCCGGTGGCAGAAATGCCGTTCTTCATCGAACTGCTCGACGTGCTCCACGACGCCGACCTGCCTGTGCCGTACGCCCTGCGTACCACCGACGGCATCGCTTTGCGCGAACTCAAGGGCAAACCGGCCTTGCTGCAACCGCGCCTGGCGGGCAAGCACATCAAGGAGGCCAATGCACAGCATTGCACCCAGGTTGGCGAACTGCTCGGCCACCTGCACTTGGCCACCCAGGGCGAAAAGGTACTTGAACGCAAGACCGACCGCGGCCTGGATTGGATGCTCTGCGAGGGCGCGCAACTCATTTCGCACCTCAACGAGGCCCAGCAACGCCTGTTGCGCGATGCGCTGGCCGAGATCGACGCCCACAAGGCCGACATTCTCGGCCTGCCGCGGGCGAATGTGCACGCCGATCTGTTTCGCGATAACGCGATGTTTGAAGGCACGCACCTGACAGGCCTGATCGACTTCTACAACGCCTGTTCGGGGCCGATGCTCTACGACGTGGCCATCGCATTGAATGACTGGTGCTCGGATGCCGATGGCGTGATTGACGGTCACCGTGCCCGGGCGCTGCTGGGCGCTTACGCGGGGCTACGGGGGTTTACCGCGAAGGAAGCCGAGCTATGGCCGACCATGCTGCGCGTGGCGTGCGTACGGTTCTGGCTGTCCCGGCTGATCGCGGCCGAATCATTTGCAGGGCAGGATGTGTTGATTCATGACCCGGCTGAGTTCGAGCACCGCTTGGCGCAGCGTCAACAGGTCACGGTCCACCTGCCGTTCGCACTTTAAAAGACCGACTCGGCCAATGTGGGAGCTGGCTTGCCTGCAATAGCAGTATCGACTGACACTGCGCTATCGCGGGCAAGCCCACTCCCACAGGGGTTTTGTGTTACCTGTTAGAGCGACTCCAGGCAACCGGCCAGATCATTGCCGAGCTTTTCCAGCACCTGCTCATAACCCTGCGCGGTAGCCGGCGTATAGCCACCCAACGCATCCAATTCCGCCAACTTCACCGGCAACCCGGCCACCAGGGTTTCGGCCAACCTCGGTCGCAATGGCGGCTCGCTGAACACGCAAGTCTTGCCCACTTCCTGCAAACGCGCGCGCATCGCCGCTACGTGCTGCGCGCCCGGCTGCACTTCGGCGGCCACGCTGAACACGCCAGCATGCTTCAAACCGTACGCCTCTTCGAAGTAGTCAAAGGCTTCGTGAAACACGAAATAAGGTTTGCCATCAACGCCCGCCAAACGCTGCTTCAGGCGCGCATCCAGCGCGTTCAGGCGTTCTTCGAAGGCCTTCGCATTGCTCTGATAACGCTCGGCATTGGCTGGGTCGGCAGCGCTAAGATCGGCCGCCATCCGAATGGCGATCACACGTGCATTGACCGTGGACAGCCACAGGTGCGCATCCACACTGCCTGGGCGGTGATCGTGATCATGTTCGTCGGCTTCATCGGCATGAGAGTGGCTATCTTCGCCGAAAATGCGCAGTTTCATACCTGGCAGGTCCTGCACGGCCACCGTTGGCGCCGTACGGCCTTTGAGCACACGCGGCAAAAACGTTTCCATGTCCGGCCCGATCCAGTACAGCAGGTCCACCGACTGCACACGCCGTACGTCGGATGGGCGCAAAGCGAAGTTGTGCGGCGACGCCCCCGGCGGCAGCAATACCTCCGGAACAGCCACGCCGTCCTGCACGGCAGCGGCAATCAGTTGCAAGGGCTTGATGCTCGTCAGCACCTTGACCTCGGCCTGAGCGGCACCCGCAACGAACAAACTGGTGACAAATACGACAAAAACGGGAAAAAGTCGGGACACGATGACCACTCGATGGCGTAGGAACGGGTAACATAATAACGTCTCTATCAAATATCTGTCGCCGCTCATGCCTAAAACACCGCTTGCCAGCCGTCCCCACGACCACTCTCACTGCGTGCACACCGCATTGTCAGAGGCCGACACCCTGTGCGCAAAGAAAGGCTTGCGCCTGACCGCCTTGCGTCGCCGGGTGCTGGAGCTGGTGTGGCAGAGCCACAAGCCTTTGGGCGCGTACGACATTCTCGGCGTCCTCAGCGAGCAGGACGGCCGCCGCGCCGCGCCGCCCACCGTTTACCGTGCGTTGGATTTCCTGCTGGAAAACGGCCTGGTGCACCGTATCGCCTCGCTTAACGCCTTTGTCGGTTGCAACCACCCGGAGCACGCGCATCAGGGCCAGTTCCTGATCTGCCGCGAGTGCCACGCCGCCATTGAGCTTGAACAAAAAAGCATCAGCGACGCCATTATCAAAAGCTCTGCCGACGTCGGCTTCAAGGTCGAAGGGCAAACGGTCGAAGTGGTCGGCCTGTGCGCAGGCTGCCAGGGGGTTTGATGAGCAATGCGTTAATCCGCCTGGAGCAGGTCGGGGTCACGTTCGCCGGGCAAAACGTGCTGGAGAACATCGCACTGAGCGTGGAACCGGGGCAAATCGTCACCCTGATCGGCCCCAACGGCGCCGGCAAAACCACCTTGGTGCGCGCCGTGCTCGGGCTGCTCAAGCCCCACAGCGGCACGGTTTGGCGCAAGCCCAAGCTGCGCGTGGGCTATATGCCGCAAAAGCTGCATGTGGACCCGACATTGCCGCTCTCCGTATTGCGCTTCCTGCGCCTGGTGCCTGGCGTAGACCGCGCCCGCGCCCAGGCTGCGCTTAAGGAAGTCGGCGCCGAACACGTCATCGACAACCCGGTGCAAAGTATTTCCGGCGGCGAAATGCAGCGCGTGCTGCTGGCCCGCGCCTTGCTGCGCGAGCCCGAGCTGCTGGTACTCGATGAGCCCGTGCAAGGCGTCGATGTCGCCGGCCAGGCCGAGCTGTACAGCCTGATCACCCGCCTGCGCGACCGCCATGGTTGCGGCGTACTGATGGTCTCCCACGACTTGCACCTGGTCATGAGCACCACCGACCAAGTGGTCTGCCTCAACCGCCACGTGTGCTGCTCCGGCCACCCGGAACAGGTCAGTGGCGACCCGGCGTTCGTGGAACTGTTCGGCAAGAACGCCCAGAGCCTGGCGATCTACCATCACCACCATGACCACGCCCATGACCTGCATGGCGCCGTCGTCGATACCCCCCACGTTCATGGAGATAGCTGCAAGCATGGCTGATTTTCTGCTCTACGCCCTGCTGGCAGGCTTGGCTTTGGCACTGGTGGCGGGCCCATTGGGCTCGTTCGTGGTCTGGCGACGCATGGCCTATTTCGGCGACACCTTGTCCCATGCCGCCTTGCTGGGCGTGGCCATGGGCTTTCTGCTGGATGTAAGCCCGGCCATCGCCGTGACCGTCGGCTGCCTGCTGCTAGCCGTACTGCTGGTGACCCTGCAGCAACGCCAGCCACTGGCCTCCGACACCCTGCTGGGCATCCTCGCACCCAGCACCTTGTCCCTGGGCCTGGTGGTGCTGAGCTTCATGCATGAAGTGCGCATCGACCTGATGGCCTACCTGTTCGGTGACCTGCTGGCGATCAGCCCGACCGACCTGGCCTGGATCCTCGGCGGCAGCGCTGCGGTGCTGGTGTTGCTGGTGGCCCTGTGGCGCCCGTTGCTGGCGATCACCGTGCATGAAGAACTGGCCAAGGTAGAAGGCTTGCCCGTCGCAGGCCTGCGTATGGCCTTGATGTTGCTCATCGCCGTGGTGATTGCTGTCGCGATGAAGATTGTCGGCGTATTGTTGATCACGTCGCTGCTGATCATTCCAGCCGCCGCCGCCCAGCGCCACGCTCGCTCTCCGGAGCAGATGGCGATTGGCGCCAGCCTCCTGGGGATGCTTGCAGTGTGTGGTGGCCTGGCGCTGTCCTGGTTCAAGGACACACCGGCCGGGCCGTCGATTGTGGTTACGGCGGCCGCCCTGTTTCTGCTGAGTTTTGTCCTGCCCCGTCGAGGGGTGTAGACTTGCTCGCTTTTTGCGCAAATAGAGAGTCGCAGGAATGAAGCCGTTCACCTCCCGTTATCTGCTCCTTGCCGCATTTTCACTGCTGCTGGGCGCCTGCCAAAGTACGCCGCCCGCTGCCCCCCAGGCTCCGGATCCGCGGGCTGCGGCCATCGCGCAGCTGGAACAAAACCTGGCCAGCAGCGAATTGGCCACCGCCGAAGACCAACTGGCTGCACTACAGGCCCAATCGCCCAGCGACCCGGCACTAGAGGCCTACCAGCGTCAATTGGCCGAAGCCTACCTGCAGCGCAGCCAGATCGTGCTGCAAAAAGGCGACGTCAACGCGGCCGCCACGGCCCTGAGCCGTGCCCGCGCCCTGATGCCCAAGGCGCCTGCGCTGACCGGTGGCGTCAACAGCGCCATCAGCCATGCGCGCAAAGCCGAATTGGACCAGGCAGAAGCTGCGTTGAAAGCCGCTGAGGCCAAGCCTGCCGCCAAGGTCATCGACCCGGCAGCGCCAAGCACCACCGTGGCGCTGAACCTTGCGGATGTTGAAGACATGCGCCATCAGTTGGACGCCATCGCCACCGATGTGGTGAATTACCAGTGCGACGTCAGCATCCAGGTGCCACGCACCCAGGATTACCCGTGGCTGGCCACGTTACTGACCAAGCGGGTCAAGCGGATTGATTCGGGGTATGACCTGAAGATTCACCGGCAAATCCTGAAACATATTCCGGCGCAGGTTGTGCTGATTCCGCGCAAGGCGGATTAAAAGCATCGCAGGCAAGCCAGCTCCCACATTTGAGCGGTGTGGGAGCTGGCTTGCCTACGATGACGATCTAACAAACAACCGATAAGTTAAGCCGGAATCGCCTTGGATTTCGGCTCACGCTCCCACACTCGATGCTGGGCAATGGCCGCAAAGAAGGCCTTGAACGCCTTGGCATCCGCGCCCACGATCAACCCCGCATCCGCTTCCAGCTTCAGCAGGTCCAGCAACGGCTTCACATCGCTGGCTACCGCAATCGCCTTCAGGTGTTTGTAGGCTTCCAGTACGTAATGCAACGCCACGCCATCACCGCTCAGCGCCTTCACGGACTCTTTGCCACCCGGGATAAACACTGCGTCGAAGGCAATGGACGGCATGCCTTCCATCGAGGCGTCGACCGGCAGCGTCTTGCCCTGCGCGGTGGTCACCGGCGCCGAAGTAGGCCCCAGCAACTTGGCATGGGCACCTTCAGCTTCAAGCGCGGCTTTTAACGCGTCAATGGCCGCACCATCAACGCCGTTGGCTGCCAGAATCGCCACTTTGCGCGTTTTGATATCGCCCGATAGCAAATTCACCTGGCTCAAGGCTGGCGATTCTTTCAACGAGGTTTCACGGGCAGGCACGGTGCCCTTGGTCGGCGCCGGCAAGCCCAGGTTCTGCGCAACGCGCTTGGCCAGCTCCAGGTCGATATTGGCCAGGATCTCGTTGACCTGGCGCGCACGGATGAACTCGCGCTCCACCTTGCCCAGCTCAAAACTGTAGGCCGCGATAATGTGCTCTTTCTCGTGGTGGCTCATGCTGTTGTAGAACAGCGTCGCCTGGGAGAAATGGTCACCGAAGGATTCGCTGCGCTCACGCACTTTGTTGGCATCGACGCGCTCGTAGTAGGACTCAAAGCCACCATCGGTAGGACCAGCAGGGGTTTCTTTCGGCCAACCACCATCAATAGAGTTTGGCTCGTAGGACGCACGACCCTTATCAATCACGGTGCGATGCTGAGCGTCGCGCTGGCCGTTATGAAAAGGCACGACAGGCCGGTTGATTGGAATCTCATGAAAGTTCGGCCCGCCCAGTCGGCTGATCTGGGTATCGGTGTAGGAAAACAGACGGCCCTGCAGCAATGGGTCGTTGGTGAAGTCGATGCCCGGCACGATGTGGCCCGGGCAGAACGCAACCTGCTCGACTTCAGCGAAGAAGTTGTCCGGGTTACGGTTGAGCACCATTTTGCCCAGCGGCGTGATCGGCACCAGTTCTTCTGGAATGATCTTGGTCGGGTCGAGCAAGTCGAAATCAAACGTGTGCTCGTCTTCTTCGGCCACGATCTGTACGCCCAGCTCCCACTCGGGGTAATCGCCGCTTTCAATCGCTTCCCACAGGTCACGACGGTGGTAGTCCGTATCTTTACCGGCCAGCTTTTGCGCCTCATCCCATACCAGCGAGCAGGTGCCGACTTTTGGACGCCAGTGGAATTTCACGAAGCTGGACTTACCTTCGGTATTGATCAAACGGAAGGTGTGTACCCCAAAGCCCTGCATGGCGCGCAGGCTTTTTGGAATGGCGCGGTCGGACATGGCCCAGATCACCATGTGTGCGGATTCCGGTTGCAGCGAGACAAAGTCCCAGAACGTATCGTGGGCCGAACCGCCGGTAGGAATCTCGTTATGAGGCTCGGGCTTCACCGCGTGGACGAAGTCAGGAAATTTGATCGCATCCTGGATGAAGAACACCGGCATGTTGTTGCCCACCAGGTCGAAGTTGCCTTCGTCGGTGAAGAACTTCACGGCAAAACCGCGCACGTCACGCACGGTGTCGCCGGAACCACGCGGGCCCTGCACCGTGGAAAAACGTGCGAATACCGGAGTTTTATGCTCAGGCGTGCGTAGAAAACCGGCCTTGGTCAGTGCCGAATGGTCGCCGTAACTCTGGAAATAGCCATGGGCCCCCGTACCACGGGCATGCACGATGCGCTCGGGGATACGCTCATGGTCAAAGTGCGTGATCTTTTCACGCATGATGAAGTCTTCCAGCAGCGAAGGGCCGCGGGCGCCGACTTTCAGGCTGTTTTGGTTGTCGGAAATCTTCACGCCCTGGTTGGTGCGCAGGGCCTGGCCGGTTGCATCAGAACGGAATTCTTCCAACGCCTGCAGTTTGGCGTTGGTATTCCCTCGGTCCAGGGTATCAGTGCCCGCGAGTTCACTCTTCGGCGGGGTGGCTGGCTTCTTGGTACTCATCAGTCAAAACTCCTTAGTCAAAGTGGCCAGAGCGGTCCCCGGCTCGTTTGAGCGAAACCCCAGGCACGGCACCCGGGACATCGAATTGCTTATGTAGTGACTGATGGGGTTTTGGGCCGTTCCTTTTTTATGACCTTTGGTCTCGTTATTGCCAAATCGCTGGATGGATACGAAATAAATGCTAAGAAACACTAGATGGACAGGCTAAAATGCGCGCCCGGCTAACCGCTGATCCCTTTTCAATGCGCCCCACAAGGTTCGCTACGTGATCGAGTTTCAAAACGTCCATAAAACCTACCGCGTCGCCGGTAAGGATATCCCCGCCCTGCACCCCACCAGCCTGCGCGTCGAGAACGGCCAGGTGTTTGGCCTGATTGGCCACTCGGGTGCCGGTAAAAGCACCCTGTTGCGCCTGATCAACCGCCTGGAAGAGCC
Source organism: Pseudomonas sp. PA-1-6B (assembly GCF_021609545.1). Lineage (NCBI taxonomy): Bacteria > Pseudomonadati > Pseudomonadota > Gammaproteobacteria > Pseudomonadales > Pseudomonadaceae > Pseudomonas > Pseudomonas sp. PA-1-6B. The sequence goes on along the minus strand of NZ_WJZM01000008.1, from coordinate 75,741 downwards.
CAGTGGCGGCCAGATCAAGGTGGATGGCGAAGAAGTCACTGCGCTGGACGCCAACGGCCTGCGGCGCTTTCGCCAGCAGGTCGGGATGATCTTCCAGCACTTCAACTTGCTGGCGTCCAAAACCGTGGCCGACAACGTCGCGCTGCCGCTGACCCTGGCCGGTGAACTGTCGCGCAAGGAAATCGACCAGCGTGTGGCTGAGCTGCTCGCCCGCGTCGGCTTGTCGGACCACGCCAAGAAGTACCCGGCGCAGTTGTCCGGCGGCCAGAAACAGCGCGTCGGCATAGCCCGAGCCCTGGCGACCAAGCCAAAAATCCTGCTGTGCGACGAAGCCACTAGCGCCCTCGACCCGCAAACCACGGCATCGGTCCTGCAACTGCTGGCCGAGATCAACCGCGAGTTGAACCTGACCATCGTGTTGATCACCCATGAAATGGACGTGATCCGCCGCGTATGCGACCAGGTCGCCGTGATGGACGCCGGGGTGATCGTCGAGCAAGGCTCGGTGGCCGACGTGTTCCTGCACCCCAAGCACCCGACCACCAAACGCTTCGTACAAGAAGCCGAACAGGTGGACGAAGGCGAGCAGCGCGACGACTTTGCCCATGTGCCAGGCCGTATCGTGCGCCTGACGTTCCAAGGGGACGCGACCTACGCGCCACTGCTGGGTACCGTCGCACGGGAAACCGGGGTGGACTACAGCATCCTTGCCGGTCGTATCGACCGCATCAAAGACATCCCTTACGGGCAACTGACCCTCGCCGTCACCGGCGGTGACATGGAAGCTGCGTTTGCACGCTTCACCGCCGCCGACGTTCACATGGAGGTCCTGCGCTGATGGACGTGTTCCTGAGTTTCTTCGCCAATATCGACTGGTCTGAAATCTGGCTCGCCACCGGCGACACCATGACCATGCTGTTCGGCTCGCTGTTCTTCACCGTGCTACTGGGGCTGCCCCTGGGCGTGCTGTTGTTCCTGACCAGCCCGCGCCAGCTGTTCGAACAAAAAGGCCTGTATGCACTGTTGTCGTTGATCGTGAATATCTTGCGCTCGCTGCCGTTCATCATCCTGTTGATCGTGATGATTCCGTTCACGGTACTGATCACCGGCACGTCGCTGGGTGTTGCCGGTGCGATCCCACCACTGGTCGTCGGCGCTACGCCATTCTTTGCGCGCCTGGTGGAAACTGCCCTGCGCGAAGTGGACCGTGGCATCATCGAAGCCACCCAGGCCATGGGCGCCACCACCCGCCAGATCATCACCAATGCCCTATTGCCCGAGGCCCGCCCTGGCATCTTCGCGGCGATTACGGTGACGGCGATTACACTGGTTTCCTACACCGCGATGGCTGGTGTGGTCGGTGCTGGCGGCCTGGGCGACCTGGCAATCCGTTTTGGCTACCAGCGCTTCCAGACCGATGTGATGGTGGTCACTGTGGTGATGCTGTTGATTCTGGTGCAAATTCTGCAAACCGTCGGCGACCGGCTGGTGGTGCACTTTTCTCGTAAATAACGGCCATTGCCGGCACATAGCCGGCAGATGCCCGAACAAGGAGCTTGCTGGATGAAAAAACTACTGGTTGCTTTCGCCGCCGTGGCTGCGTTTTCCGCCCACGCCGAGACCATTACGGTCGCTGCTTCGCCGGTGCCTCACGCCGAAATCCTCGAATTCGTGAAGCCTGCCCTGGCCAAAGAAGGCGTGGATCTGAAGGTCAAAGTCTTCACCGACTACGTGCAGCCGAACGTACAGGTGGCTGAAAAGCGCCTGGATGCCAACTTCTTCCAGCACCAGCCGTACCTGGATGAATTCAACAAGGCCAAAGGCACTCATCTGGTGAGCGTCGGCGCTGTGCACCTGGAACCTCTGGGCGCTTACTCCAGCAAGTACAAAAAACTGGCCGACCTGCCTGACGGCGCCAACGTGGTGATCCCGAACGACGCCACCAACGGCGGCCGTGCGCTGTTGCTGCTGGCCAAGAACGGCCTGATCACCCTGAAGGACCCGACCAACATCCTGTCGACCATCAAGGACATCACCGGCAACGATAAAAACCTGAAATTCCGCGAACTGGAAGCCGCCACCCTGCCGCGCGTGCTGACCCAGGTCGACCTGGCGCTGATCAACACCAACTACGCCCTGGAAGCCAAGCTTGACCCATCCAAGGATGCCCTGGTGATCGAAGGCAGCGATTCGCCTTACGTGAACATCCTGGTAACCCGCGAAGACAACAAGGATGCGGACGCGGTGAAGAAGCTGGTTGCAGCCCTGCACACGCCTGAAGTGAAGAAATTCATCGAAGAGAAGTACAAAGGCGCGATCAAGCCGGCGTTCTGATTTCGACCTGATAGACCGATCTCCTGCTTAATGGAGATCAATAAATGTGGGAGCGGGCTTGCTCGCGAATGCGGTAGTTCAGTCAATATTTTCGGCGACTGACACCCAACTTTCGCGAGCAAGCCAGCTCCCACATTTGTCTCGCCTTGACTCTATTTGCGCTGTAGCAAACCCGGCAACTGCGCCACCAGTTTCTTGTTGTTCAACGGCGCGCGAATAAACCCACGCTGAGTACCATCCGGGCCGATCAGTGCCAGGTTACCGCTGTGGTCGACGGTGTAGTTCGGCTTGCTGGTATCCGCCGGAATGAAGGGAATGCTCACCGCATTCGAGACCTTCTGCACATCCTCCACGTTCGCGCCAGTCAGGCCTTGGAATTGTGGGTCGAAGTAACCCAGGTACTGCTTGAGCTGCGCCGGGGTATCGCGGTGCGGATCGACGCTGACCAGGATCACCTGCAACTTGTCCACAGCCTCTTTGGGCAGCTCACCCTTGATCTGGCGAAGCTGGGCGAGGGTGGTCGGGCAGATATCCGGGCAGAAGGTGTAACCGAAAAACAGCAGGCTCCACTTGCCCTTCAACTCATTGACCACCACCGGCTGGCCTTCCTGGTCGGTCATGGTCACCGCTGGCAACTGGCGGCTTTGCGGCAGCAGAATGATGCCGGCGTCGATCAGCACAGTAGGATCGCCCTGGCCTTTGCCCGAGAGCACTTTGTTGACGGTCAGGCCCATGATCAACGCCACCAGGGCCACAAGGATGAAGACGGTTTTTTGAGTTCGAGTCATAGGTTCAACAATAAGTAGTGGTCTACGAGCAGGGCGATAAACAGCAGCAGCAAGTACCAGATAGAGTACTTGAACGTGTTGATCGCCGCGTGCGGCTGGCTGCCACGGTACAACACCCAGGCCCATTGCAGAAAGCGCGCACCCAATACCAGCGCACAGCCCAGGTAGAGCAGCCCGCTCATGTGGATAACGTAGGGCATCAGGCTCACCGCCAGCAGGGCGAAGGTGTACAGCAGGATATGCACCTTGGTGTAGTGCTCGCCATGGGTGACCGGCAGCATCGGGATGTCGGCCTTGGCGTATTCCTCTTTGCGGTGAATGGCCAGGGCCCAGAAGTGTGGCGGGGTCCAGGCGAAGATGATCAGCACCAGCAGCAAGGGTTCGGCACTCACATGCCCAGTGACAGCCACCCAGCCCAGCAGCGGCGGCGCCGCACCGGCCAGACCGCCGATGACGATATTCTGCGGCGTCGCTCGCTTGAGAAAGCCGGTATAGATCACTGCATAACCCAGCAGCGAAGCCAAGGTCAGCCAGGCCGCCAGCGGGTTGGTGAACGCCAGCAGCAGGGCCAATCCTGCAATAGCCAGGAACAACGCAAACGCTAACGCCGCCATCGGCGAGACACGCCCCTCAGCCATCGGCCGCTTGTGAGTGCGCGCCATCACGGCATCAATCCGTCGATCGACCACATGGTTCACCGCCGCCGCGCCGCCGGCACACAGGGCAATGCCGAGGTTGCCGAACACCAGCACTGTCCAGGGCACCCCGGCGCGGGTGGCAAGGAACATGCCCACCAGCGAAGTAATCAGCATCAGTACCACTACTTTGGGCTTGGTCAGCTCTAAATAGTCACGCCAGATGGCCCGGTCGCGACGTGCGCTGATCACGGTCGCCATGGCAGCTCTCCTTTAAGGGTGATGAGGCCCGACACCTGTTTGCGCGGGATAAAACGCCAGCCGAACAGGCGCGGGTGACGCACCCGAACCAGGCTGGTGCGCGCGTGATAATTGACCAGCACCAGCGTCATCAACAACGCTGCCCCGCCGGCGTTGTGTGCGACCGCCACTGGCAGCGGCAGGCCGAACGCCACGTTGCTCACCCCCAGGCAGATCTGCGCAGCCAGGGCGATCAACAGCAGGCCGGCCAGGCGCGTCATCCCCACTGCTCGCAGTTGCCAGGCCAAACCGAGCAGCACCAGCGTGACCAGCACGGCGCCGATGCGATGCGTCAGGTGGATGGCAGTGCGCGCTTCGCTGTCGAGCTGGCCCCCCAGGTAATTGGGGCCGATGTGCTGGGTCAGGTGAAAACCATTGGCGAAGTCTGCCGTCGGCCACCATTGGCCATGGCAGGTGGGCAAATCGACACAGGCCACCGCCGCGTAGTTGGAGCTGACCCAGCCGCCCAGGGCGATCTGCCCGATCACCAGCACCAGCCCCGCCGTCGCCCAATATTGCAGGCGCTTGGGCACGACCAGCGCCGGTAGTACGCCGGACAGCCGCAGGGTCAGCAGAAACAGCAGGCTCAAGGTCGCAAAGCCGCCCAAAAGATGCCCTGTGACCACTTGCGGCCAGAGCTTCAAGGTCACGGTCCACATGCCAAACGCCGCTTGGGCGAACACCACCGCCAGCAGGAACAGCGGTAGCTTCACGGGCTGGCCCGGATCACGTCGATGACGCCACGAACGCGCCGCCAGCAGCGCGATCAACAGGCCCAGGCTGCCCGCGAAGTAGCGATGGGTCATCTCGGCCCAGCCTTTGTCGGCCTCCACCGGCGTGTCGGGAAAGTGCAACTCGGCATGGGCCAGTTGGGCTTCGCTTTGCGGCACGCTGATAAAGCCATAGCAGCCCGGCCAGTCCGGGCAGCCGAGGCCGGCGTGAGTCAGGCGGGTATAGGCGCCGAGCAGCACGACAAACAACGCCAGTAACGTGGCAAACAGCGCGAGGCGAAATCCAGGCTTGGCCATGAGAGTGCCCTTATCCGATGTTCGACAGTTTCAGCAGCAAGCGCAGGTCGTTGAGCAAGTCCTTGCCCTTGACCTTGGCGTCGTAGCGCAGCACCAGATTGCCGTGGGGGTCGACGATCCACAGTTGTGCCTCACCGGGCGCGGCAGCGTTCCTGGTAAAGGTCGACACATCCAGCGGGTAGCGCTGCAGCTGTGGATATTCGGCCTTGAGCTTGGCCTCGTATTCGCTGCTCAACGGTTGCGCGCCGGCCAGGGCATGGCTGGCACGGGATGCATCCCGGCCAAGGCTGATCTGCAACTGGCGCGCCAGGTACACCAGTTGCTGGCAATCAGCGGCACAGGCGGTGGGGGCGGTGACCAGCAGTTGCCAGCGCTGTTCATCGGCCTGCACGCCGATGTCGGCACGGGTCTGGCCGTTGCCGATCAGTTCGCCGTGATAGCTGCGGCTGTCCGGCACCCAGAACTGCAATTTGTACATGAAGGTGGCCAGCGCCATCGGGCCGATCACCATCATCAAGATCAAAATCAGCTGCCAGCGCCCCTTGCGCCGATCAGGCGTGTCAGGTGTGCTGGGTGGATTCATGGCCGCTCCCATGGGGCTTCTCCTTTTTGTTATGCCATCCGAGGTAGAGGTAAAGCGCCAGCAACGCCATGGCCATGGCGAACCATTGCACAGCGTAGGCCAGGTGTTTTTCCGGGCCCATGGCGACGACGGGCCAGGTGGTTTCGTAGGTGCCGGGGCCCGCTTCGGCACGCAATTCATAAGCAAAACCACTGCGCCCCAGTTCGCCCCACAGGGCGGCAGGGTGCAGCGCGGTAAGCAGGCGCGGCCATTGCGTGCTGGCCGGGTCGGCATGCAGTTGGAAGGTCTCGCCGGGGGCGACGTACACCCAGGCGTCGAGGTTCAGCGTCTGTTCAGGGGTAGTAAAGGCGGGCGCGATACGCCGGTCTGGCCAGGGCAGCCAGCCGCGATTGAGCAACAGCCACAGGCCGCTGGCCTGATCATGAAAGGGTTGCAGCAACTCGACACCGGCCTTGCCGTCACGCATGCGGTTATCCAGCAATACGCTGTGTTCACCATCCAGTTGCCCGCGAAGGTGAACACGACGGAAGGCTGGATCAGCCATGTCATTGAGTTGCGCACTGCTGACCGGCTCGGCGGCGCGGCGCTCGGCATAACGGTCTACCAACAGTTGCTTTTCGTGCCCGCGGGACAATTGCCAAAACCCCAGGCCCACCATCAATGGCAGCAACACCAGTACCACCAGCGTCGGCGCGATGCCCGGACGAAAGCGTTGCATGGCACTGGCTATACTCGATCTCATCGCCCCTCCCCAATTAGCCCGGAGCCAGACCATGCTCAAAGCCGCCATTGCCCTGATGCTGATCGCGACCGTCGTGAGCCTGTTCAGTGGCTTGTTCTTCCTGGTCAAGGACGAGGGCAACTCCAACCGCCTCGTCACCGCCTTGACCGTGCGTGTCACGCTGGCCGTGATCACCGTGGGCTTGATCGCCTGGGGTTTTTTCAGCGGCCAATTGGTCTCTCATGCGCCGTGGTAACCGGCGTCACAGCACATAGACAAAGAAAAACAGCCCGATCCACACCACGTCCACAAAGTGCCAATACCAACTGGCCGCCTCGAAACCGAACTGGTGCTCGGCATTGAAATGCCCGCGCAGGATGCGCATCAGCATCACAAACAGAATGATGGTGCCGATGGTCACGTGGGCGCCGTGAAAGCCCGTGAGCATGAAGAACGTCGCGCCGTACACGCCCGAACCCAGGGTGAGGCCCAACTCTTTGTAGGCGTGGATGTATTCCTCGGCCTGGAACCCAAGAAACGCCAGGCCCAGCAGCACGGTGATCGCCAACCAGAGTTTCAGCGCACCACGATGGCCTTTGCGCAGGGCATGGTGGGCAATGGTGATGGTCACGCTGGAACTCACCAGCAGGATGGTGTTGACCAATGGCAGGCCCCAGGGGCTGATGGTGCCTTTGGGCGCTGGGTAGAGCTTGGGGTCGGGGTTGTTCAGCAGGGGCCAGGCAAACTCGAAGTTCGGCCACAGCATATGGGCAATGCCCTTGGGCCCTTCGCCCGCCAACCAAGGCCCAGCCCAGACGCGCACGTAGAACAGCGCACCAAAAAAGGCGATGAAGAACATCACCTCCGAAAAGATGAACCAGGTCATGCCCCAGCGGAACGAGCGGTCCATCTGGGCGCTGTACAGCCCGGCGCGACTTTCCTTGATCACCGCGCCAAACCAGCCAAACAGCATGTAGGCCAGCAACAAACCGCCGACGAAAAAGACCCACGGCCCGTGGGATTCGGGGCGCGCGGCCTTCAAGTCGTTGAACCACACGGCCAGGCCATACACGGTGACCAGCAGGCCAATCGTGGCAATTATTGGCCATTTGCTTTGCGCTGGTACGTAGTACGTATCATGAGTCGACATGTATTCGCTCTCCTGATTGAGGGGGCAAACAGTAGCTAGCCCCCGGTCCTGACGGCCATGGGCGGCTGGCGCGCAGTGATATCGAACAGCGTGTACGCCAGGGTCAAATGCTTCACATCCTTGGGCATCGCGCGGTCGACGATGAAACGTACGGGCATCTCAATGCGCTCACCGGGCTGCAACACTTGCTGGGTGAAGCAAAAGCATTCGGTCTTGTGGAAGTACATCGCCGCTTCGGCCGGGGAAATACTGGGTATCGCCTGGGCGGTCATCGGCTTATCAGTGGGGTTGTAGGCCACGAACAGCATCTCGTTGACTGCTCCGGGGTTGACCACAATCTCATCGGCCTTGGAGTGAAATTCCCAGACCATGTCGATGGCGTTGGTGGACAGAAACTGCACCCGCACTTGGCGAGAGGGGTCAACCATTTGCTCACCCTCGTACTGCCCGGCGGTCTTGCCGTTGATGCCGAACGCCTTGCACATCACGTCGTAGATCGGCACTAGGGCGAAGCCGAAGGCGAACATTGCCAGCACCAGGATCAGCAGGCGGGTGACCAGGCGCTTGAGCGGTACGGAGTCAGCCATAGCGCCCACCTGGCTTTGGACTTTCTGTGGGAGCTGGCTTGCCTGCGATGAGGATCTCAACGCCGGTAGATTCAGCGCCTGACATACCGCCATCGCGGGCAAGCCCGCTCCCACAGGGGGAGTATAGGGAGGGCTTCATTTGACCTCCGGCGGCGTGGTGAAGGTGTGATACGGCGCCGGCGAGGGCACGCTCCATTCCAGGCCTTCGGCGCCATCCCACGGTTTGGCCGGCGCAGGCGGGCCGCCACGGATGCACTTGATGACAATGAACAGAAAGAAGATCTGCGTGGCGCCGAACATGAAGGCACCAATGGACGAGACCATATTGAAGTCAGCGAACTGCAGGTTGTAGTCCGGCACCCGGCGCGGCATACCGGCCAGCCCCACAAAGTGCATGGGGAAGAACGCCATGTTCATACCCACGAAAGACAACCAGAAGTGCAACTTGCCCAAGGTTTCGTCGTACATGTGGCCGGTCCATTTCGGCAGCCAGTAGTAAGCCGAAGCGAAGATCCCGAAGATCGCGCCGGGCACCAGTACGTAATGGAAATGCGCCACCACAAAGTAGGTGTCGTGGTACTGGAAGTCCGCCGGGGCAATCGCCAGCATCAGCCCGGAGAAGCCGCCGATGGTGAACAGGATCACAAAGGCCACCGCAAACAACATCGGCGTCTCGAACGTCAGTGAGCCTTGCCACATGGTGCTGACCCAGTTGAACACCTTCACCCCGGTGGGCACGGCGATCAGCAGGGTGGCGTACATGAAGAACAGCTCACCCACCAGCGGAATGCCCACCACAAACATGTGGTGCGCCCACACGATGAACGACAGGAACGCGATGCTCGCGGTGGCGTAGACCATCGAGGTGTAACCGAACAGCGGCTTGCGCGAGAAGGTCGGGATGATCGAGCTGACCGCGCCAAAGGCCGGCAGGATCATGATGTACACCTCGGGATGCCCGAAGAACCAGAACACATGCTGGAACAGCACGGGATCGCCACCACCGGCCGCACTGAAGAAGCTGGTGCCGAAGTGGATATCCATCAGCATCATGGTCACGCAGCCCGCCAGTACCGGCATCACCGCGATCAGCAGGAATGCGGTGATCAGCCAGGTCCATACGAACAGCGGCATTTTCATCAGGGTCATGCCCGGCGCACGCAGGTTGAGGATGGTGGCGACCACGTTGATCGCGCCCATGATCGAACTGATGCCCATCAGGTGGATGGCAAAGATAAAGAACGTCACGCTTTCCGGCGCATAGGTGGTGGAGAGCGGGGCGTAGAAGGTCCAGCCGAAATTCGGCCCGCCGCCGGGCGTGAACAAGGTGGACACCAGCAGCAGGAACGCCGCCGGCAGCAGCCAGAAGCTGAAATTGTTCATGCGCGGCAGGGCCATGTCCGGCGCGCCGATCATCAGCGGGATCATCCAGTTGGCCAACCCGACAAAGGCAGGCATCACTGCGCCGAATACCATGATCAACCCGTGCATGGTGGTCATCTGGTTGAAGAACGCCGGCTGCACGATCTGCAGGCCCGGCTGAAACAACTCGGCGCGGATCACCATGGCGAACGAGCCGCCGAGCAGGAACATGGTGAAGGCGAACCACAGGTACATGGTGCCGATGTCTTTGTGGTTGGTGGTCAGCACCCAGCGCATCAGGCCCTTGGCGGGGCCGTGGGCGTGGTCGGCATGACCATGGTCGATCACAGTGCTCATGGCCGTTCTCCTGCAAGCGAGTGAGCGGGACGATTCAGGGCATTGGCAATGAAAGTCGTCATTTGCTTTCCGCCTGTTTCAGAGCCAGCACGTCTTTGGGCGTGACCATGTCGCCTTTGTTATTGCCCCAGGCGTTACGCTCATAGGTCACCACAGCGGCGATATCCACTTCCGAGAGCTGCTTGCCGAAAGCTGCCATCGCGGTGCCGGGCTTGCCGTGATACACGATGCTCAGATGGTCTTTGGCCGGCCCCGTGGCGATTTTCGAACCCTTGAGCGCCGGGAACATCGGTGGCAAGCCTTGGCCCTCAGCCTGGTGACAGGCCACGCAAGTGGTGTGATAGACCTTGTCGCCACGGGCCACCAGTTCGTCCAGCGTCCACTCCTTGGAGGTCAACTCCTTGAGCTTGGCGGCCTCCTCCTTGCGCTCGCCCAGCCAGGTGTCGTAGTCGGCCTTGGACTTGACCTCCACCACGATGGGCATGAAGCCATGGTCCTTGCCACACAGTTCAGCGCACTGACCACGGTAGATGCCGGGCTTCTCGACGCGGGTCCAGGCCTCGTTGACGAAGCCAGGGATAGCATCGCGCTTGACCGCAAAGGCCGGCACCCACCAGGAGTGGATCACATCGGCGGCGGTAACGAGAAAGCGCACCTTGGCGCCCACCGGCAATACCAGCGGCTGGTCGACTTCCAACAGGTAGTGCTCGCCCTTGGTGGCCTGGTTATGGATCTGCTCGGCGGGTGTGGCCAGGTTGCTGAAGAACTCCACATCCTGGCCCAGGTATTTGTAGTGCCACTTCCACTGATAGCCGGTGACCTGGATATCGATATCCGACTCACTGCTGTCGTAGATGTTGATCAGGGTCTTGGTGGCCGGAATGGCCATGGCCACCAGGATCAGCAAGGGCACCACGGTCCAGAGGATTTCCACGGTGGTACTTTCGTGGAACTTCGCCGCTACCTGGCCCGTGGACCGGCGGTGCAGGATCATCGACCAGAACATCGCGCCAAACACGACGATGCCGATTACCACACAGATCCAGAAAATGGTCATGTGCAGGTCAAACACAGCGTGGCTGACTTCAGTAGCCCCTGGCGCCATATTCGTAGTCCAGGCGGCGTGCGCCTGGCCGAATACCGACCACAACAGGAGGCCCATCCAAACGTGTGGATGTCGCGTCATTGCGGGTTCCCCTTTATGTTTCTTGTTATCCCGCCGGTTTGCACCTGCGGCGAAGGGAGCGGCTTCCATACTGCTTACAACCGCCAAGCCTTGCCTGCGTCATGCAGTTGGGCGTCATCAGCTAATTGCGTACAAAATCGAGTATAGACAGCCGTAGCAACCCCGCAATGTGTGGGGGCAAATGAATAGAAACAGACAGACGGAGCCCGTAAAATGGGCGGCGGAATCGTTTATCCGACGAACGATGGCATTTCGATATAACCCCTGCCTATAACCATGAAATAATTATGACAAATGCGTCTTAGGCGCTCGTATAAACGAACTACCTTATCTTCTCCCTTTTCCTACGCCTGCTTCACTGGAGCCTTCATGAACACCGCCGCATTGCGCGAGCAGATTTCCCGTGCCCATCAACACGAAGCCAGCACCGGCCAGCTTGCCATTCAGCTGGAACAACAATTGCCGCACCTGCACTCGGCCATTTCCCTGGCTGACGAGGATCGCAATATCGTCATGACGCGCTTTGTGACCGCCTACATCGACCTGGTTCCTGACTTGCTCGACGCCGCCAATGACGTGGCCCGTGAGGCCGGGATTGAAAGCCAGATCAAACCGGTACTGAAAATCGCTGAACATTTTTTCCTGCAGCCGCCAGCGATTCTGGCCGGCCACGACGGCCTTGATGGCCTGCTGGATGAGGCCTACCTGGCGCATCGCCTGGTCGAAGAAGTGAACGATCTGTATATCAAGCATTTTGGCCAGCCGCTGATTCCAGCGGATACCACCGTGGCCAACGTGATCGCCCACCAACTGATCGGTGAAGACTTCGCCAACCAATTGGATGAAGCCGTGCACCTGGCGGTGGATGAGATGCTTAACGAGGAAAGCTTTGCGCTGGAGTCGGTCGAGGCCTATCGCGAACAGCTCAAGAGCCCGCAGACCGAAGCGTCCTGGAAGCGCTGGCCGTGCCTGTCGCGCCAGCTTGGGGTTGAGCTGTCGCTGGATCAACCTGCGTAAATCGTCCGGCTTACAAAGATCAACTGTGGGAGCCGGGCTTGCCCGCGATTGGCGGAGTATCAGCCAACAGTTTAGTTGACTGAATCACCGCCAATCGCGGGCAAGCCCGGCTCCCACAGTTTTTTGAGGGGGTCAGGCAGGCGCTGAGCCGATCCCCACTGTCGTTCTCACCCGACCTTCCAGCCGACGCTTCAAACCGCGAGCCTCGATCACCAACGTCGAGCCCTTGGCCGCATTGGCCCGGCCCCATTCTTCCAGCAACTCCAGGCAAGAGTGGTCAATGTAACTCAAGTTGCTCAACGGCACATGCAGGGTGGTCCCCGCAGGTACCGCCGACAACACCTGAGTCAACGCCGGCACCTTCAGAAAGGTCGCCGCCCCCGTCAAACGCAGCTCCATCTCACCTTCCTGAGGCAGGTCGATAAGGCTGACTTTCAGGCGCGACGCCTTGAAAGCCAGCTTCACCAATGTAAGCCCAAACCCTACCAGCACACCGGTCAGCAAATCGGTGAAGATGATTGCCAGCGCGGTGGCCGCATAGGTGAACATCGGCATCCGCCCATAGCGGCCCAGCGCCTTGAACGCCTTGACGTCTACCAGCTTGATGCCGGTGTACACCAGCACACCCGCCAGGCTCGCGACCGGAATGCTCTGCAGCACGCTCGACAGCAAGAGCACGAAACCCAGCAGCCACAGGCCATGGAACATCGCCGACAGACGCGTGGTTGCCCCGGCCTGGACGTTAGCCGAGCTGCGCACGATCACGCCGGTCATGGGCAATGCTCCCACCAGGCCGCAGAGCATGTTGCCCACCCCTTGGGCCGACAATTCCTTGTCGAAATCGGAACGTTGACCACTGTGCATGCGGTCCACCGCCGCGGCAGACAGCAGGGTTTCGGCACTGGCAATAAACGCCACGGCGAATGCCGCGATCAGCAACTGTGGATCTGCCAGGTTCAGCAAGTCGCTGGGGCGCAGCCAGTCGATAGCGTCCGCCAGGTTTTCCGGGACTTCCACGCGCTTGACCTGCAACGCCAGCACCAGGCTGGCAACAGTCGCCAGGCCCACGCCAAGCAACGCGCCAGGCACAAACCGCAGTTGTTGCGGGCGGAATTTGTCCCACAGGTACATCACCAACATCGTCGACAAACCGAGTACGCCAGCCTGCCAGCCGAGCCCGCCGCCGAAGGTAGGAATTGCTGCAGCCAGCGCTGCCGGGAAGCCGGCCAGGTTATCCAGCCCTGAAGGCTTGGGCGCGCCGTCGAGCATCACATGAACCTGCGACAGCACGATCAACACGCCAATCCCGGCCAACATGCCGTAGACCACCGCCGGCGCGGTGACGCGAAACCAGCAGCCCAGGCGCAAACGCCCGGCCACCAATTGCAGGAAGCCGGCCAATAACAGGATCGGCCCCAGCATCAGCATGCCGTGCTGGCGCACCAGCTCGAACACCAGCACCGCCAGACCCGCCGCCGGGCCGCTGACCTGCAGCGGCGAGCCGGCCAACCAGCCCACCACCAGGCCGCCGATGATGCCAGTGATCAGGCCCTTGGCCGGCGGCATGCCGGACGCGATTGCAATACCCATGCACAGTGGCAAGGCGACCAGAAAAACAACCACCGAGGCGAGCAGCTCCCGTGGCAATACAGCTTTCAATTGAGCAGCACGCATGATGACTCTCCCGAGGCATTCGCCGGGCGCGGTAAAGCCTGGCTGCATCCATGGCAGCCACCGCATTACCCGGCAGGGAAGTGTTTTAGAAGCGCGCTTTAGGCGTCGCTGAAGGGATCGGCTCGGTGCCGTTCAGCGGTCGGAACGCCGCTTTGTCCGCATCGTAGGCCCGAATTTCGCTGGTCTCGATGTTGTAGATCCAACCATGGATAAACAAATGACCATTGGCCATGCGCGAAGCCACGGAAGGGTGGGTACGCAAATGTTGCAGTTGGGCGATGACGTTTTCTTCGGTCAGCACCGCCATGCTCTCGCCTTCGTTGGCGCAGTCGCAGTTGTCATGGACCATGGTCTTGGCGACCTCGGCGTGACGCAACCAGGCCTTGACCGTTGGCATCTTTTCCAGACTGTCGGGGTTGAGCACGGCACGCATGGCGCCGCAGTCCGAATGCCCGCACACGATGATGTGCTGTACGCCAAGGGCGAGCACAGCGTATTCGATAGCCGTGGAAACACCGCCGTTCATCTGGCCGTAGGGCGGCACCACGTTACCGACGTTACGGGTCACGAACAGGTCGCCTGGGGAGCTCTGGGTGATCAGCTCGGGCACGATGCGCGAGTCGGCGCAGGTGATGAACATCGCCCGTGGGCTCTGGGCGGTGGCGAGTTTCTTGAAGAGTTCTTCCTGCTGGGGGAAGACGTCGTGATGGAAATGCAAAAAGCCGTCAACGATATGCTGCAGCGCTGCATCGGCGGATTCCGCCACCTGAGGGGCTGAAGCCGACGCAGCCAACGGCTGTTTATCCTTGTCACTCATGATTCATCCTCTTGATCAATGCAGGGGAGGGTTCAGGTCAGTTCGACGCCATGGCGGTGAAATAGTTGTAAAACAAGCACCGGCCAGGCCGCCGACTCATCAGTCACTCGCTGAACAAGGTAACCGTCGAAACTTAACTCAAACTGAATGAACCGCTCTAGAACGCGGGTTTCAGTGATGTCAAAACGCGACTATTCCTACAGCAAAGGTGCACATCTCTCCCTCAGTCTACAACAAAGCCATCTGCCTGCCCGGTGGGCAAAACGCCGTGCAATCAAGGTTGAACCCTTCCCGCCGATTCAGCCCCAGACGCTTGATCGCCTTGCTGAAACGCTGCGCCAGCAAATCGGCAAACGGCCCTTCACCGCGCATACGCACGCCAAACCGGCTGTCATACACCTCACCCCCGCGTACTTGACGCACCAGGCTCATCACATGGGCGGCTCGCTGGGGGTAATGGGCCGCCAGCCACTCCTCGAACAACGGCGCCACCTCCAACGGCAGGCGCAGCATCATATACGCCGCGCTTTGTGCGCCGGCCGCGTGAGCTTCGGTAAGCAGGCTCTCCAGCTCGCTGTCGTTGATCATCGGGATCATTGGCGAACAAAGCACGCCCACCGGGATACCTGCGTCGCGCATTACCCGAATCGCCCGCAGCCGTGCCTTGGGGGCCGCCGTGCGCGGTTCCAGGATGCGCTTGAGCTCGTCGTCCAGGCTGGTGAGGCTGATCATCACCGCCACCAGCCGCTGGCGGGCCAACTCGGTCAGCAGGTCGAGGTCGCGCAGGATCAGCGAGCCCTTGGTGATGATCGTCACTGGGTGGCGGTAGCGCAGCAGTACTTCAAGGGTTTGCCGGGTGATCCGGTATTCGCGCTCGATTGGCTGGTACGGATCGGTATTGGAGCCCAGGTTGATCGGCGCACACACGTAGCCCGGCTTCGACAGCTGCTGTTCCAGCACATCGGCCGCATTGCTCTTGGCAATCAATCTGGTTTCAAAGTCCAGCCCGGGCGACATGTCCCAATAGGCATGGCTGGGCCGCGCATAGCAGTAGATGCAACCATGTTCACAACCACGATACGGGTTGATGGACCGATCAAACGGCAAGTCCGGCGAGTTGTTGCGCGTGATGATGGTCTTGGCCGTTTCGATACGCACTTCGGTGCCTTGGGTCGGCGGCACTTCCTGGTACCAACCGTCGTCCTCGGCCACGCTGACGGTGGGTGCAAAGCGATTATGCAGATTGGTGGCCGTACCCCGGCCACGGGGCGGCAGCGCAGTAGACATGAAAACGCCTCGATACTGTTTTTATATACAGTATCGAGGCGCGAGGTTTCTGACCAGTGCCGTTGGGCGGCCAGCGAACTTATCAGTGCTTTTGCGTCACCTGCCCCAGGTCATCGCCCGAGGTGGTGTGCAGATCGTTTTTGCGCAGGTCCGCCACATCGCTCGCCTTGACCGGCGCGCCCTGGTTGCCCCAGCTGCCACGGATAAAACTGACCACATCCGCCACTTCCTGGTCCGACAGACGCCAGGCGAACGCCGGCATGGTGAAGGTTGACGGCGCCGCATGGGTGGCCGGCAAGGTGCCGCCGTTCAACACAATGTTGATCAACGACGTGGCATCTGCCGTCTGCAACACCGGGTTGCCCGCCAGCGCCGGGAATACCCGCGTATAGCCATGGCCGTCGGTACGGTGGCAGGCCGCGCAGTTGTCGATATACACCGAGGCGCCCGGCTTGCTGTCATCACCTTTCCAGAGCGCTTCGGCTACCTGCTTGTCGTACTGGTGCGGCTGGTCCTTGGGATCGACCGCCGGCAGGCTCTTGAGGTATCGCGCGATAGCGGTCAGGTCATCTTCCGACATGTACTGCATGCTATGGACGACCACATCGCTCATACCGCCGAACACCGCACTGCGGTCACTGCGGCCGGTCTTGAGAAACTGCACCAACTGCTCCTCGCTCCAGCTGCCGAGGCCGTCCTTGTGGTCGCCGCGCAGGCTTTTCGCAATCCAGCCTTCCAACGGCGCACTGCCAGAGAGGAAAGCGCTGCCGTCCGTGGCACTCAGGGCTTTTTCCTGCATGGTCAGGGCACGCGGCGTATGGCAGGCGCCGCAATGTCCGAGACCTTCCACCAGGTAGGCACCGCGATCAATCACCGGGTCGGCAGCGGCTTGCGGCTGATGCGCCTCGACTGCCGGGGCAAACATCCAGCGCCAGGCCGCCAACGGCCAACGCATGCTCAGGGGCCAGGGAATATCGCTGTCCTTGTTTTCCTGGGCAACCGGTTCGACCCCCTTCATGAAGTACGCATACAGCGCTTGCATATCGCTGTCGCTGACACGTGCGTAAGACGGGTAGGGCATCGCCGGGTAAAGCGTACTACCGTTCTTGGCGACGCCATGGCGCACGGCCTTGTCGAAATCCTCGAAGCTGTAGTCGCCCAGACCGGTCTTGTCCGGGGTGATGTTGGTGGAGTAGATCACGCCAATGGGCGTTTCCATCGGCAGGCCGCCAGCGAAGGGCTTTCCACCCTTGGCGGTATGGCAGGCGACACAGTCGCCGGCGCGCGCCAGGTATTCACCCTGCTTGATCAGATCGGTTTCGGCGGCGCTGATCGAGCAGCTGCTGAACAGCGCCAGGGAGGCGATAACGAATGCTTTCATGGTCATCGCTCCTTATGCCTGAACCAGTGGGCCGGGGTTTTTGAGGTACTGCTCGCGAATCGCTCGTGCCGACCAATAGGTCAACGCTGCCACCAGGCCGGTCGGGTTGTAGCCCAAGCCTTGTGGGAAAGCGGAAGCACCGGGGACAAAGACGTTGTGCACATCCCAGCTCTGCAAGTAACGGTTCAACGCACTGGTTTTCGGGTCGGTGCCCATGATCGCGCCGCCGTTGAGGTGGGTGGTCTGGTAGGAGGCGGTATTGAAATGCTCACCCACCTTTTTACCCAGCACGGCGATGGCCTTGGGGTTCATGGCCTGGGCCACTTTGCCCATTTTTTCCATCATGAAGCGGTTCATCTTGATGTCGTTTTCTTGCCAGTCGAAGGTCATGCGCAGCAGTGGCAGGCCGTAGGCATCGCGGTAAACCGGGTCCAGATCCAGGTAGTTGCTCCGGTAGGATTGATGGGCACCGTGAGAATCCATTGAGACCTGATGGGTGTAGTAATCGGCGGTGGCGCGCTTCCAGGCGCTGCCCCAGGCTGGCGTACCCGGCGGGTTGGACGTACCGGCAATCGGCCGGCTGCCCGCCTGGTTGACCCACATCGGCGAACCACCCACGAAGCCGTGGGGGCCATGGTCAAAGTTGTCGGCGTTGAAGTCGTCGATGGCCACGCCATTGCCGCCCGCGCCGATAAAGTTGTTGGTGTGGGTGTCCTTGTCGAAGAACGCCTTGATGGTGCCCATGTTCTGGTAGGCGAAGTTGCGGCCTACCACACCCTCGTTGGTAATCGGGTCGTAGGGTTTGCCGATGCCGGACAGCAGCATCAGGCGCACGTTATGGAACTGGAAGGCGCCAAGAATCACCAGGTCAGCCGGTTGTTCACACTCGCGGCCCTGGGCGTCGATGTAGGTCACGCCGGTGGCTTTCTTCTTGGTGCTGTCGAGGTTGACCTTGAGCACGTGGGAATTGGGCCGCAGCTCGAAGTTGGGCACCTGCCGCAAGGCCGGCAGGATATTCACGTTCGGCGAAGCCTTGGAGTACATGTAGCACACGTAGCCACTGCAAAACCCGCAGAAGTTGCACGGGCCCATCTGCGCACCGTAGGGGTTGGTATACGGCCCCGACGTATTGGCCGAAGGCAGGTTGTAAGGTTTGTAACCTACGTCGGTCGCCGCTTTCTGAAACAGCTGGGCGGAGACAGTATTTTTCTGCGCCTCCAGCGGGAACGGGTTGGAGCGATCCGGCGCGTAGGGGTTACCGCCACGGCCTTCACCGACCAGTTGGCCCTTGACCGTCCAGGCTTGACCGGAGGTGCCAAAGACTTTTTCCGCATAGTCGAAAAACGGCTCCAGCTCTTCATAGCTGACGCCGAAGTCCTGGATGGTCATGTCCTTGGGAATGAAGTTCTTCCCGTAGCGCTCTTCGTAATGGCTGCGCATGCGCAGTTCGATGGGATCAACGCGAAAATGCACGCCCGACCAGTGCAGCCCCGCACCACCAACGCCATTACCCGGCAAGAACGCGCCCAACTGACGATTGGGCAGGGCGACGTCATTCACGCTGTGGCGAATGGTCACCGTTTCTTTGGAGATGTCCTGGAACAGCTTCTTACGCACGCTGTAGGTCAATTCATCGATGACCTGGGGATAGTTGCCGTCTGGGTAAGTGTCCTGCATCGGGCCGCGCTCCAGCGCTACCACGTTGAGGCCCGCTTCTGTCAGCTCTTTGGCCATGATCGCGCCCGTCCAGCCGAAGCCCACAATCACTGCATCCACTTTCTTCATGATGGTCGCCACGTTTACGCCCTCTCGCCGCGAATGGAAACAGCCGGGAAGGGGTATTGCTCGTTGCGTTCCACCCAATCCATGAAATCGGCGCGGGCGCCGGGAAAGCCGATCATGGTCCAGCCGACCATGCCTTTATTACCGCCGTGGATAGGGTCGCAGAAGAAACCTTCCTTGGTATTTTGCAGCAAAAGGTTAAAGAACATCTTGGGCGGCACGGCGTCGAAGTGCGCCGCCACTTCGCTGCCGCCCGCCTCAAGACGTCGCAGCATATCGTCTCGGGTAGCGCTGTCTTGCGCAGCAAAAGCCTTACCGTTGAACGCTTTCGACCACGCATCCGTAGCAGCAATGCCGAGGCGATAGATCTCCTTGGGTACCAATTTACTTTGCCAGCCCATCTCCGGCGCCGCATCGGCGTTGAACGGGCCTTGCATGAACCACAGGGCGCCACTGGCGTAAGGGGTGCTCATCTGGCGGTCGATGTATTCCGGCGCGCCAGCCTCCAAGGCACCGGGGCCCTGGGCGTCAGCGGGAATCAAGCGCTCGACGGCGGCGTTGATAAACGCCCATTCCTCGGCCGTGAAATAGCTTGGCTCGTAGGCTTTGTCGCTGACCGCGGGTTTGGCCGGCTCGGCCTGGGCCGGTTCCGGCGTGGCCATTAACATCGAACCGCCGAGGCCGGTGCTGGCAACCGTGACCACCGGGATCAAGGTCAAGGATTTGCGTAAAAAGTCACGCCGGGGGTTGTCTTGATCTTGATCAGACATGGGTACACCTCATCATGTGGTCACGGGTTTGGCAGCCGCTTCTGGAGAGTGGCTTGTCTTTTTGAGCTGGCGCATTGGATCCAACCGATGCAAAGGATAGCTTGCAGCGGCAATCAACAGTTACAAATGATAGCAGGCTAATCATTCCCAGAAACAATTCTGCTGGGATATGAGACAAAACGCGGCCAAAAAAAGTGGGAGCGGGCTTGCTCCCGAAGGCGGTGGTCAGGCAATCACTCCATGACTGACATACCGCCTTCGCGAGCAAGCCCGCTCCCACATTTTTAGATTGCTTACGAGCGCTAGACTTTCTTGAGCTTGGGGTTCGGGAAGAACTGCACCGCTTGCACCTTAGGATCGGCCGGCGCTTTCAACGCGGAAGTATTGACCCTAGTGCCCAATTCCTTGGGCACCGACAGGCCTTGATCATTCAGCGTATCGGTATACCCGCAGGCCACGCATTCGCGGTGCGGCACGCTGTCTTCGGTCCACATCTTCAACTTGTCCGGCTCGCTGCACGCCGGGCAGACCGCCCCGGCGATAAATTGCTTTTTGGTAATCACAGGCCCTTCACTCATGCTGCCGCGTCCTCACTCAAACCGCTGTGGCGCAAGAGTGCGTCAATCGACGGCGCGCGTCCGCGGAAATCGACGAACAGCACCATCGGCGCCTGGGAGCCGCCACGGGCCAGGATGGCTTCACGGAAGGCACGCCCGGTCTGGGCGTTGAGCACGCCGTCTTCCTCAAACTTGGAGAACGCGTCCGCCGACAACACTTCCGCCCATTTGTAGCTGTAGTAACCCGCCGCATAACCGCCGGCGAAGATGTGAGCGAAGCTGTTGGGGAAGCGGTTGTAGGCCGGTGGGCGCATGACCGAGACTTCATCGCGCACGCCTTCAAGTACCTGGGCCACGCTGCGACCATCGCCATGGGTGGCGTGTAGTTCAAAGTCGAACAGCGAGAACTCCAACTGACGCACCATCATCAGGCCGGACTGGAAATTTTTCGCCGCGAGCATTTTCTCCAGCAGGTCCTGGGGCAGTGGCTCGCCGGTTTCGTAGTGGCCGGAGATCAGCGCCAGGCCTTCAGGCTCCCAGCACCAGTTCTCCATGAATTGGCTCGGCAGTTCCACCGCGTCCCACGCCACACCGTTGATACCGGATACGCCGGCGTGCTCCACGCGGGTGAGCAGGTGATGCAGGCCGTGGCCGAATTCGTGGAACAGGGTGGTGACTTCATCGTGGGTCAGCAGGGCAGGCTTGCCACTGTCGGCCGGGGTGAAGTTGCACACCAGGTTGGCAACGGGGCTTTGCAGCACGCCATCAAGGGTACGGCGGCGGTCACGGGCACCGTCCATCCAGGCACCGCCACGCTTGTTGGCGCGGGCATACAGGTCGAAGAAGAAGCGTCCGACGTGCTCGCCGTTCTCCTTGATCTCGAACAAGCGCACATCCGGGTGCCAGGTGTCGAAGCCTTTAAGCTCAGCGATCTCGATGCCGTACAGGCGCTGCACAATGGCAAACAGGCCGCCCAGCACTTTGTCGATGGGGAAGTAGGCGCGCAGCGCTTCCTGGGACACGCTGTAGCGCTGCTCACGCAGTTTTTCGCCGTAGAAACCGCTGTCCCAGCTCTGCAGATCGGCGCAGCCTTGCTCGGCGGCGTAGGCCTTGAGTTGCTGCAGGTCCTGGGCGGCGAACGGCTTGCTGCGCTTGGCCAGGTCGCGCAGGAAGCTCAGCACCTGGTCGCTGGATTCGGCCATCTTGGTGGCCAGGCTCAGCTCGGAGAACGATGCATAACCCAACAATTGGGCCAGTTCCTGACGCAGGTCGAGGATCTGTTCCATCACCGGGCCGTTATCGTTCTGACCGGCATTCGGGCCTTGGTCCGATGCACGGGTGCAGTAGGCGGCGTACACCTCTTCACGCAGGGCGCGGTCCTGGGCGTAGGTCATGACGGCGTAGTAGCTAGGGAATTCCAGGGTGATCAGCCAGCCGTCGAGGCCCTTGGCCTGGGCGGCGGCAGCCATTTGCGCCTTGGCCGAGTCGGTCAGGCCGGCAAGGGTGGCTTCATCGGTGACGTGCTTGGTCCAGGCCTGGGTGGCGTCCAGCAGCTGGTTGGAGAACTTGCTGCCCAGCTCGGACAGCTTGCTCTGCACTTCGGCGTAGCGTTTTTGCTGCTCCGGCGGCAAGTCGATACCCGACAGGCGGAAGTCACGCAGGGAGTGTTCCAGAATGGTTTTTTGCGCCACATCGAAACCGGCAGCTTCCGGGCTGTTGGCCAGGGCTTCGAAGGCCTGGAACAGCTCACGGTTCTGGCCCATTTCGGTGGAGTAGGCGCTCAATGCCGGCAGGCACGCCTCGTAGGCTTCGCGCAGTTCGGCGCTGTTGCACACGGCATTGAGGTGGCTGACCGGGCTCCAGGCTGCGCCAAGGCGATCATTGAGTTCATCCATGGCCAGGACCAGGCCTGCCCACGTCGGATTTTTACCCTGGCTTTGCAGGATCTCTGCGATTGCCACGCGGTTGTCGGCGAGGATCTGTTCGATGGCCGGCTGCACGTGCTCGGCACGGATCGCCGAGAACGGCGGCAGGTCGTAGGACTGCAAAAGCGGGTTGTTCGCGCTCACGGTGGGCACCTTGGCTGAAGAAACATGTAGAACAAAGATGGGGCCATCTTAATTACAATCAACACCCACCGCAGCTATCAGCAGAAGAGAGAGAGGCTATCGTGACCCTTCGCACCTATCAGAACCACACGCCAACCCTCGGCGCCGGGGCGTTTGTCGATATTTCGGCGGTGGTGATCGGCGATGTCGAAATCGGCACTGACAGCTCGGTTTGGCCGCTGACCGTGATTCGCGGCGACATGCACCGCATCCGCATCGGTGCGCGCACCAGCGTGCAAGACGGCTGCGTGCTGCACATTACCCATGCCGGGCCGTTCAATCCTGAGGGTTTCCCGTTGCTGATCGGCGACGATGTGACCATCGCCCACAAAGTCATGCTGCATGGCTGCACCGTGGGTAGCCGCGTCCTGATCGGCATGGGCAGTATCGTGATGGATGGCGCCGTGGTCGAAGACGACGTGATCATCGGCGCCGGCAGCCTGGTGCCGCCAGGCAAGAAACTCGACAGTGGTTTTTTATATGTGGGCAGCCCGGTCAAACAGGTTCGCGCATTGACTGACAAAGAACGCGCCTTTTTCACCTACAGCGCTGCGAACTACGTGAAGCTCAAAGATCTGCACCTGGCTGAAGGATTCGATCAATGACCCTGCATCACCCCACCGTCCTGTTCGACCTGGACGGCACCCTCACCGACCCACGCGAGGGCATTACCCGTTCGATCCAGTACGCCCTGGCCAAACTGGGCATTGATGAGCCCGACCTGACCAAACTCGAACACTTCATCGGCCCGCCCTTGCTGCAGGCGTTCATGCAGTTTTACGCCTTCGACGAGGCCAAGGCATGGGAGGCGGTGAATTTCTACCGTGAGCGCTTCAAGGTCACCGGCCTGTACGAAAACCGCGTGTTCGACGGCGTCATGCCGTTATTGGAAGAGCTGAACAGCCAAGGGCGTCAGCTGTACGTAGCCACCTCCAAACCGTGGGAATTTGCCCGCGAGATTGCGCGGCATTTTGACTTTGCCAAGTACTTCAAGGTGATCTACGGCAGCGAACTGGACGGCACGCGTACCAACAAGGTCGAGTTGATCGCGCATTTGATACGTGAGGAACGGCTGGACCCGGCCACCACCTTGATGATTGGTGATCGCAAGCATGACCTGATCGGGGCACGCAGTAATGGGCTGGATTCGGCCGCCGTGGGGTATGGGTTTGGTAGTTTTGAAGAGCTGAGTGCCGAGGCACCGACCTGGCATTTCGAGACGTTGGACCAGATGCATCAGGCGTTTTTGCAGCGTCCTTGAGACCGCTTTCGCAGGCAAGCCAGCTCCCACGGTTGACCGCATGCTCATGTTGAAAATCGGTCAACTGTGGGAGCTGGCTTGCCTGCGAAAAGGCCCTAACGACCAACCGTCTCCAACTGCCTCAACGCCGCTTTACGCTGCTCCACCGGCAGCCCACCCAACCGCTCCACCGCCGCATAAAACCTCACCCAATCCCCACCTTCCCGCGCAAACAACGCCGCAAACGCCGGCACCCATTGGTCATACAACCCAAACGGTAACAGGCGGGCATTGTTCATGGGCTGGTTGATCCAGGCGTCATAACGCTTGTCACCACCCCATTGGCTATCGCGCAGGTGCCGGTATTCGCTGCGCAACTGCTCGAATTGCGCCGCTTTGGCCCGGCGCATCGCGTCCGCTGCCAACGGCTGCGCGTACAACGCCTCCAGGCGTCTACGGGTATCGAGAATCAGCCGGATAAATTGATCGCGTTGCTTCAACGCCGCATCGCCGACAGGCGCCAGGCCCCGCGCCGCACGCCATTGGCGCGTGCCTTCCTGCTCGACAAAACTGGCATAGGACTCGTTGAACTCGGTGTCGTCCTTCACGTAGAAGCGCTGGTGGGCCAGCTCATGGAAGATCAGCGTGGCGAGGCGCTCATCGCCCCAACTCATCATCGAACTCATGATCGGGTCGTTGAACCAGCCCAGGGTGGAGTAGGCCTCCACGCCACCGATCGACACATCCATGCCCTGCTGCCGCAACAGTGCCGCCTCGCCCCGGGCCGCACCTTGGGTGTAGTAGCCGCGATAGGCGACGCAACCGGCGATGGGAAAGCAATGGTTCTGGGGCGACAGAGAAAATTCTTGCGTAGCGAAGACATTCCAGACCACATAGGGTCGGCCAATATCGGCATAGAGTCGGTAACTTTGGTTGTCAGGCAGATGCAGGTGTTCACTGGCAAAGGTTCGAGCTTTCTGCGATTGAGCCAGATGCTCGCGCAGCAGTGGCGGGCGAGCAGGGTCGGCGATGACCTCGGCTACCGGCTCCCGGGCCCGCAACAGGTGCCACTGGCCACTCGCCAACTGGCTGTAATAACTGACACTGGAACAGCCGCTGAGCAGCAAAACCATCAGTCCTGGAAGAAAACGCCTGATCATGCACTGACTGCTCCTGGATGATGGGTTCGCCAGACTATCGCGCTTGCAGGGGATTTTTCCACGGCGTGGCGTGTTTATACTCAAGCCTCTTCTCGTGTTGAGTACTTGCCATGCGCCCGCTCTTGCTTCCCGTCGCCGCTGTATTCCTCAGCGCTTGCGCCTCGACCCCCATCCCCCCCGTGGACCCGCAGCAGGCCTGGGTCGATTTCAGCACGCCGACACCGGGTTCCAAGTTGGTAATGGCTCAGCGCCTGGACGGGAAAAACCTCGACGACGGGCGCTTTTTTCAAATGCCTCCCGGCCCTCACGAGCTGATGGTGCGCTTTGATTTTGAAGTGCCCGCCGGCGGCGGCCTGGGTGGCCTCAGCCAGATGATGTATCGCACCTGCTTCATGACGCTGCAGTACGACCACTTTCAGGCCGGCCAGCGCTATGTGCTGGAAGGGCGCTCACTGGCGTTCACGCCCAACATCCGGCTGTACGACTCAACCCGCCAGCTATTGGCCGAAGAGCGCAGCGTGAACTGCATCTGAGTCAGTCGTTGTTTTTCTGGTAGATGATTGCCTTGGTACCGTTTTCACAGCTGCCGACGACCATAGCTATATCGTGCTTGTCGGCTTCTTCCTTGCTGACGATCTCGAGAGTGTAAGACGGCACGGCATTAGCCTGAATCTTCACTTCGATTTCTTTCCTGAGCTCTTCACAATCTTTTGGCGCGGCCACGGCCGAAGTGGCCAATACACCGCAGATGATTGCCAAGGCAAAACGTTTCATGTGTGGAGCTCCCTGAATGCGCTGCGCACGAGTGTGCGCCTAGGCTGCATGGGCTATTCGACCACATTTTGCAAACACGAGTTCTGATTTAACGCAGAACTAAACATGTGGGAGCGGGCTCGCTCGCCAATACGAAGTGTCAGCCACTGAAGATATCGGCTGATCCACCGCATTCGCGAGCAGGCCCGCTCCCACATGGATTACCGCTGTATCAGTTGACCAGCGTGGCATCCAAGGTGATGGTCGCATTCAGCACCTTGGACACCGGGCACCCTTCCTTGGCCTTTTTGCTCAGTTCATCGAACTGCGCCTGGCTCGCGCCTGGGATTTTGGCTTTCAGGATCAGATGCACTGCTGTAATCGCAAAGCCGCCCTCGACCTGGTCCAGAGTCACTTCGGCCTGGGTGTCGATGCTGTCAGCCTTGAGCCCGGCGTCGCCGAGGATCATGGAAAACGCCATGGAGAAACAGCCGGCGTGAGCCGCGCCGATCAATTCTTCAGGGTTGGTGCCCTTGCCGCCCTCGAAGCGGGCCTTGAAGCCGTAGGGCGCTTCGCGCAGTACGCCGGTTTCCGTGGAAATGGAACCCAGGCCAGTCTTCAGGTCGCCTTCCCAATGCGCGGATGCCTTTTTAACGATACTCATAGCTTTCTCCTCGAACGGTGGTTTTGCGTCGGTAAGGGTTCTGAGGATAGACGTCAAAACAAAGTTCATTCGTAAGAGAAACCTAGCAATCCAGTAGGAAATTTCAGAGCTACCTATTGAATCTCGGGTATATGCCCTCATTGCATAGAGCATGCACATGAAGCGGCAGGTTTTGGTTCGTCTAGAAAGCCTGCGCCCCCATTGGAGAAGCAGGCTGATGAAATCGCTGTCCGACGTAAAATTCTCGACCCTCGACCTGGTGCCCGTACGCGCCAACGGCAGCCCGGCGCAGTCGCTGCGCAATTCCCTGGACCTGGCTCAGCATGTGGAGAAGTTCGGCTACCACCGTTTCTGGGTAGCTGAGCACCACAATATGGACGGCATCGCCAGTTCGGCCACCTCGGTACTGCTCGGTTACCTGGCAGGCGGCACCTCGACTATTCGAGTGGGGTCTGGCGGGGTGATGTTGCCAAACCACGCGCCACTGGTGATCGCCGAGCAGTTCGGCACCCTGGAAAGCCTCTACCCCGGTCGTATTGACTTGGGCCTGGGGCGCGCGCCCGGTTCCGACCAGATGACTGCCCGCGCCCTGCGCCGTGAACGCTCCGGCAGTGCCGATGACTTCCCCGAAGATGTGGCCGAGCTGATGGCCTACTTGGGCCCGCGTACGCCCGACCAACGGGTTATCGCGGTACCGGGCACCGGCACCAATGTGCCGGTGTGGCTGCTGGGTTCAAGCCTGTTCAGCGCGCAATTGGCCGGTGAGCGTGGCTTGCCTTACGCCTTCGCCTCCCATTTCGCACCGCGCTTGATGCATGAGGCGATTCGCGTGTATCGCAATCACTTCAAGCCTTCGGCGGTGCTGGACAAGCCCTACGTGATGCTCGGCATTCCGCTGGTGGCGGCCGACACCGATGAGCAGGCCGATTACCTGGCCACCTCGGTGTACCAGCGTATTCTCGCGTTGATGCGCGGCCAGAGCCTGGTGCAGCGCCCTCCAGTGAAAACCATGGACGGCCTGTGGTTGCCCCATGAAAAAGATGCGGTCGGTAGCTTCCTCGGCTTGGCCATGGTGGGCAGCCCGGCGAAGATTCGCGGCAAGTTGGAGGTGTTGATCGAGCAGACCGGTGCCGATGAGCTGATTTTTACCAGTGACCTGTATGAGCACGCCGACCGGATTCATTCCTACGAGCTGCTTGCACAAGTGATGAAGGGCTGAATGGTAAAACGATAGACCTGTGGCGAGGGAGCTTGCTCCCGCTGGAGTGCGCAGCGCTCCCATTTTTTTTGGGCCGCTACGCAGCACAGCGGGAGTAAGCTCCCTCGCCACAGGTGCGTCGCTTATACAGCACGGGGTTAGCCGCGCTTGTAGGCAATTTCCTTGGTGTCACCTTCGCAGGTGCCAACTACTTTCTGGTCACTTGGCGTAGCACCTTTGTCCACCACTTCCAGCGAATACCCCGAAGCGCCGTTGGCGTCGATTTTCGCTGCGATTTCGCTTTTCAGCTCTTCACAAGGCTTGCCCGCCGCCATAGCGGTACCCGCAATGCTCAACAACCCTACCGCTAACAGAAACTTCTTCATCCGTTACTTTCCTTGCGCTGATCAAAAAGAGCGTGCCGACGCTCATCGCGTCGGCACCCGTTGTTTGTAGCGCAGGTTATGGCAATCGGCCAGCGGGCAAAGTTCAACTCTGCCGATCAACTACTGGCAATGCGGAATCCCACTTTGAGCGTGACCTGGAAGTGCGCAGCCTTGCCATCTTTGATGTGACCACGGGTTTCGGTCACCTCAAACCACTCCAGATGCTTGATGCTTTTGTTGGCTTCAGCCAGGGCATTGTTGATCGCGTCTTCGATGCTGGTGGTGGAAGAGCCTACCAGTTCGACTTTCTTGTACGTGTGATGATCACTCATGGCGTTTCTCCTTTAGGTCGTCAATCAAGACTAGCAGCGAATGTGCGTACTGCTTCAGGCGACCGTTGGGAGGCGAAAGTTCAGAATTACTGCACTTTCTGAAACCGGCGCAGTCGGTATCTACACACGCCACTCAATCACTTCAGGAGACGTCCACATGGCCAACACTTCTTTACGCAAAGCGTCGCTGGAAAGCATGGAAGCCGAGATTTCGAGCCTGCTCAAATCGCTGGAGAGCCTCAAGGACGACGCGTCCGATGAGTCGCGCAAAACGCTGAAGGCCTTGAAAAGCAACGCCGAGAACGCCCTCAAGCACTCTCGCCACCTGATCAGCGACGCCTACGAAGAAAGCAAAGTCAAAATCCGCGAAACCAGCGCTGCCACCCGTGACTACGCACAAGAGCACCCCTGGACGACCGCCGGTGTCGCCGTTGGCGCGCTGGGCCTGCTGGCGGCTTATCTGCTGTGCAAACGCGGTGACTGATCGACCGGTTACATCGGTTGACGCAACAGCTCAGCCTTGAGCCATCGTGCCAACTGCCCGGCGCGCCCGTCTGCGGCGCGCTTGGGTAGCCACAACGCCAGGTGCGCCGGGGTTTCACTGAACCCCCACGGCGCCACCAGGCGACCCGCTCGCAGGTCCTCTGCCACCAGCGGTTCTGGCGCAATTGCCACTCCCAAGCCGGCAACCGCCGCTTCCAGCAGATAATACAAATGCTCAAACCCCTGGCCGAGTTTCAGCGCGCCGGGCTCTAGGCCGTGTTGCCGTGCCCAACTGGGCCAGGCTTGCGGCCTTGAGGTGGTGTGAAGTAAGGGTTGCTCCAGCAGATCCGACGCTGGGGCCTGACGCAGGTG
The DNA here is from genome assembly GCF_021609545.1 of Pseudomonas sp. PA-1-6B. Taxonomy (NCBI): domain Bacteria; kingdom Pseudomonadati; phylum Pseudomonadota; class Gammaproteobacteria; order Pseudomonadales; family Pseudomonadaceae; genus Pseudomonas; species Pseudomonas sp. PA-1-6B. The sequence goes on along the minus strand of NZ_WJZM01000008.1, from coordinate 46,729 downwards.
TTCAAAACCGGCGAAGCGGGGGCTCAAGACCGGGCCGATGCGCTCGCTGGCCAGCTCATACACCTGCATATCCGCCGGCCACGGCGGCTCAGCGAATACCAGCAAGGCATCCAGCCCCGGGCGGCGCGGGTCCAGATCGCCTTCGCCTGCCGACAGGTGCAAGCGTAAATCCGGCAAGTCGGCATTCAACCGCCCCAGTCGAGGGATAAACCAACGCGCCAGCAAGCTGCCTGAACAACCAAGAACGAAGGGCGCGTCAGCGCCGCGTTGGGTGAGTTCGGCGCACACGTCGCGCAACCGCTCGAAAGCCTCGCTGCTGGCATCTCGTAGCCTGACGCCGGCATCTGTGAGTTTAAGGCCGCGCCCATCCTTGATGAACAGGCTCACGCCCAAGTGCTCCTCCAGCACTTTCAACTGGCGGCTGACCGCGCCATGGGTCACGTGCAATAGCTCCGCAGCCTGGCTGACGCTGTTAAGGCGAGCGGTGGCTTCAAAAGCGCGCAGGGCATTGAGGGGAGGGAGGTCGCGGCTCATCTGTGAGTTTTCCTGACAGGTTGCGGCGATCTTATCGGTTTTCAGGCCAGAGCGTCACGAGTAGAGTGACCGTCATTGCCTTTAAACACATTTTTCCTGGAGCGTCCCATGACTCAGTCCCAGACCGATCTACGCAACGGCCCTGACGCCAACGGCCTGTTTGGTGCGTTCGGCGGCCGCTACGTCGCTGAAACCCTGATGCCGTTGATTCTCGACCTGGCCCGTGAATACGAAGCGGCGAAGGTAGATCCGGCGTTTAACGAAGAATTGGCCTACTTTCAGCGCGATTATGTCGGGCGCCCAAGCCCGCTGTATTTTGCCGAACGCCTGACCGAGTTCTGCGGCGGCGCCAAGATCTACCTCAAGCGCGAAGAGCTCAACCACACCGGCGCGCACAAGATCAACAACTGCATCGGCCAGATCCTGCTGGCCCGGCGCATGGGCAAGAAACGCATCATCGCCGAAACCGGCGCCGGCATGCACGGCGTGGCCACCGCAACCGTGGCGGCGCGCTTTGGCCTGCAATGCGTGATCTACATGGGCACCACCGACATCGAGCGCCAGCAGGCCAACGTGTTCCGCATGAAGCTGCTGGGCGCCGAGGTCATCCCCGTGGTCGCCGGCACCGGCACCCTCAAAGACGCCATGAACGAAGCCCTGCGCGACTGGGTAACCAATGTCGACAGCACCTTCTACCTGATCGGTACCGTGGCCGGGCCACACCCATACCCGGCGATGGTGCGCGACTTCCAGGCCGTGATCGGCAAGGAGACCCGCACCCAGTTGCAAGCCCAGGAAGGCCGCCTGCCGGACAGCCTGGTGGCGTGCATCGGCGGCGGTTCCAACGCCATGGGCCTGTTCCACCCATTCCTGGATGACACCAGCGTCGAGATCATCGGTGTTGAAGCCGCAGGCCATGGCATCGAAACCGGCAAGCACGCTGCCAGCCTCAACGGCGGCGTACCGGGCGTGCTGCACGGCAACCGCACCTTCCTGCTGCAGGACGACGACGGCCAGATCATCGACGCCCACTCGATTTCCGCAGGCCTGGACTACCCCGGCATCGGCCCGGAACACGCCTGGTTGCATGACATCGGCCGCGTCCAGTACACCTCGGTAACGGACGATGAAGCCCTGGAAGCCTTCCACAAATGCTGCCGCCTGGAAGGGATCATTCCGGCACTGGAAAGCGCCCACGCCCTGGCTGAAGTATTCAAGCGCGCGCCAAACTTGCCCAAGGATCACCTGATGGTGGTCAACCTCTCGGGCCGTGGCGACAAAGACATGCAGACCGTGATGCACCATATGGAACAGTCCAAGCAGGAGAAACACTGATGAGCCGCCTGCAAACCCGCTTTGCGCAACTTAAAGAACAAAATCGCGCCGCCCTGGTGACCTTCGTCACCGCTGGCGACCCCGGCTATGACACCTCGCTGGCGATCCTCAAGGGCTTGCCGGCCGCCGGCGCCGACGTGATCGAGCTGGGCATGCCCTTCACCGACCCGATGGCCGATGGCCCGGCCATCCAGCTGGCCAATATCCGCGCGCTGGCCGCCAAGCAGAACCTGTTGAAAACCCTGCAGATGGTTCGCGAGTTCCGCCAGGACAACAACGACACGCCGCTGGTGTTGATGGGCTATTTCAACCCGATCCACAAATACGGCGTGTCGCAGTTCATTGCCGATGCCAAGGCAGCTGGCGTCGACGGCCTGATCGTGGTGGACATGCCCCCCGAGCACAACGGCGAGCTGTGCGACCCGGCCCAGGCCGCAGGCATCGATTTTATCCGCCTGACCACGCCGACCACCGATGACGTGCGCCTGCCTACTGTGCTCAATGGCAGCTCCGGGTTTGTGTATTACGTGTCGGTCGCCGGTGTCACCGGAGCGGGTGCCGCCACCCTGGAGCACGTCGAAGAAGCCGTGACCCGCCTGCGCCGCCATACCGACCTGCCTATCAGCATCGGCTTTGGTATCCGCACACCGGACCAGGCAGCGGCCATCGCACGCCTGGCGGACGGGGTGGTAGTGGGTTCGGCGCTGATCGATCACATCGCCACGGCCAAGAACGACCAGCAAGCCATTGATGGCGTGCTGACCCTGTGCGCGGCGCTGTCGGAAGGTGTGCGCAACGCACGCAAGTAAGCTATACGTCGCAACCGCCACAGCTTATACGCTAGGCTTCAAAGGAGGTGGGCATGTCGCCCACCTCCTTTTTTAACGCACTTCGTGCCCTTTGCCGTCTAACCACCTTCGCAAGCCCCGCAGTCCTTGCCCCTCGGTCGTTAAGTTAGCCGCATCAGAAGTCATTCTTGGCTCTCAGGAGTACATCATGGCATTTGATCTCATCACCGTTTCAGACCGTCGCCACTCAACCCTGCAAAAGGGTTTCAATCTGCGCTGGCCCTTGGGCAATGTGCAGGGCCAGTCTTCGCCCAATGGCGCCAACCTGATTTACCTTTGCCGCAGCCCGCAAGACATCATGGACGCCGCCGCCCAGGCATTGGCCCTGCCCAATGGGCGCATCACCGTACGCAGCGGCGGTCATTGCTACGAAGGGTTTGTCGCCAACAAGATGCCCGACAGTCCGGATGAGGTGCTGTCGATCCTGGATATCAGCGCGCTGAACCGAGTGGTCTACGATGCCAGCGGCCAGATCGGTTCCGAGCTGAGCCGCACGCAGCCTTTTCGCTACCGCTTTCGCCTGGAGGCCGGCGGCCAGAACTGGGACGCCTATGGCGCGTTGTACAAGCTGGCCAACAAAACCTTGCCCGGCGGCTCATGCTATAGCGTGGGCCTGGGCGGACACATTTGCGGTGGCGGCTATGGGCTGCTGTCGCGCAAGTATGGACTGGTGTGTGACTGGCTCAGCGGGGTCGACATCCTGGTGCCTGACAGCCAAGGCAAAGGGCTCGAACCGCGCCATGTCAGCAGGGACAGCACCCAACAGGACGAATTGGACCTGTTCGCCGCGTGCTGCGGTGCGGGGGGTGGTCAATTTGGCATTATCACCAGCTATTACTTCAAGGACCTGCCACCGGCCCCCAAAGAAGTACTGTGGCTGGTGTTGGAATGGGATTGGTCAGTACTGACCCAGGATGCACTAAACAATCTGCTGGTGGCTTACCAGCTATGGTTCGCCAGTCATCAGAGCAACCCGGACACCTGGGGCCTGGCGACCAAACTGGAAATGCGCCACGAGCACACAGGCAATATCACCTTGGGCATCCATTATGTGGACAAGGAGGGTGAGCTCAACGACCGTGCGCCCTTCGATGATTTTGTCGACAAGATGCTCACGGCCATCGGCTTACCTGCCACCGAGTCGCTGGTGCCGTTTCATGTGGTCCATTTGCCGCCTGGCACAGCCGGCGGGCGCCCCATCGACTCAGTCTCATCCGCCCAGGCTGCGGCGCGGCGCCTGGACTGGCTGGTGTGCCAGCAAACATTGAATGGTTCGGGAGACAATCAGCGTGGGCGCTATAAATCGGCCTATCAGAAAGGTGAGTTCAGCCCCCAAGTGCTACAGGCCATCTGGACTACCCTGACCTGGCCGGACCCTGACAACCACCTGACACAAAGCCTGATCCAGATTCAGTCCTTCGGCGGCCAGATCAACGCCGCCAGCGCGCCCGTGCGCAAGGAGTCGTCGGCCGCCCAGCGTTCGTCCTTCCTCAAGTGGCAACCCCAGTGTTACTGGCACGACGACAGCGCGGCCGCGGATCAAGCCCATGCCGACTGGATCCGAGGGCTGTACGTCAATGCGTTTGCCGATGCGCAAGGCGTACCGCTCAACAATGCGTTCGAAGGCTGCTACATCAATTACCCCGACCTCGACATGACTTACACAGGCGGTAATCCGGCCAACGGCAAAAACCCCCAGTGGTACAAAATCTTCTTTCCCGATCTAATGATCGAAAGCCGCTTGCGCCGTACCAAGCAGCGCTGGGACCCGCACAATATATTTCGCAACGAGATGTCGGTGCCGTAGAACGAAAAAAGGGCGACCCGAAGGTCGCCCTCTTTACAGTTCTATCCGCTCGACTTTGCCGACCAGCAATATGTAGGAAAGCGCGCCGAGCAGCGCCAGGACCGCAATGTAGGTAATGGCCGGCGCAAATGACGAGCCACTGGCCAGAAAGCCAATCACGATAGGCGTGGCAATTGCCGCCAGGTTGCCGATGAAGTTGAACACCCCGCCGGTCAGCCCCAGCAGACGGGCAGGCGCCAGGGTCGACACCAGCGACCAGGTGATCGACGCCAGGCCATTGCCGAAAAACGCCACCGCCAGAAACGCGATAACCCACCCCGTCGAGTCCACATAGTTGGCCCCGATGATCGCCGTGGAAATCAGCAGCCCGCTGATGATCGGCAACTTGCGCGCAAAGCCTACCGACGCCCCACGGCGAATCAGCCAATCGGAAAACACCCCCGAACACAGCACGCCCACAAACGCGGCCAGGAACGGCAAGGAGGCCAGCAAGCCAGACTGGATAAAGTCCATGCCGCGATATTTCACCAGGTACGTCGGGAACCAGGTCAGGAAGAACCACAGCGTGGAGTTCAGGCAAAACTGGCCCAGGTAGATGCCCCACAGCTTGCGTTTGCTCAGCACGATGCCGAGGTCGGTCCAGCTGAAGGGTGCCTTGACGGTTTTAGCCTGCATGTCCACCAGACCGCCACCGTCGCGGATCAGTTGGATTTCGGCTTCGTTGGCGCCTTTGAAATCTTTGGGCTCGCGGTACACCGCGTACCAGATCGCGGCCCACAGGATGCCGACGCCACCGGTCACCACAAACACCATGTGCCAGCCGTACTGGTGCTGCAGCCACGCCAGCACCGGGGTGAGGAAGGCCAGGCCGACGAATTGCCCGGAGGTATAGACGCCGATAGCCGTGGCGCGCTCGCGCTCGGGAAACCAGGTGGTGACCACACGGCTGTTGATGGGATAGGCCGGCGCCTCCAACGCGCCCACGGCCATGCGCAGCACGAACAGCGCGATAAAGCTGGCGGCGAAACCGAGCATCACGGTGGCAATCGACCACAGCAGCAGGGCGGCCGTGTAGAGAATGCGCGGCGGCACCCGGTCTACCAGCCAGCCACCCGGGATTTGCATGGCGGCGTAGGTCCAACCGAAGGCAGAGAAAATCAGCCCGACTTGCACCGGGTCGATCCCCAGCTCGCTGGTCAGCGCGGGCGCGGCAATCGACAGGTTGCTACGGTCGAGGTAGTTGATGACCACGGTGATGAACAGCAGCACCATGATGAAAAAGCGCTTTCTGCTAGGCGTGACTAAGGGAGCCTGCCCGGTGAGGGATTCAGGGTGCATGGGGGTGCCTCTTTTTATATTTGTTGAGGAAGGAACGCGCTCAATGTGGGAGCTGGCTTGCCTGCGATGGCGGCATAAATGGCACCACTGCAGTGACTGGCCCACCGCCATCGCAGGCAAGCCAGCTCCCACATTTTTTAGCGCGTTTCAATCAGGTGGAAATCACCACTCGGCAAAACTGCCATCGGCATGGCGCCAGATCGGGTTGCGCCAGCGATGGCCGATGGCCGCGCGCTCAACCACATACTCCTCGTTGATCTCAATGCCCAGACCTGGGCCGTTGGGGATTTTTACAAAGCCCTGGTCATAGTCGAACACGCCCGGATCTCGCACGTAGTCGAGCAAATCGTTGCTTTCATTGTAGTGAATGCCCAGGCTCTGCTCCTGGATAAACGCGTTGTAGCAAACCGCATCCAGTTGCAGGCATGCCGCCAAGGCAATCGGGCCCAGCGGGCAGTGCAGGGCCAAGGCCACGTCGTAGGCTTCGGCCATGTTGGCGATCTTGCGGGTTTCGGTGATACCACCCGCGTGGGAGGCGTCCGGCTGGATGATGTCGACGTAGCCTTCGCTGAGCACCCGCTTGAAATCCCAGCGCGAGAACAGGCGCTCGCCCAGGGCGATCGGCGTACTGGTCAGCGGTGCCAGTTCTTTCAGCGCTTCGTAGTTTTCGCTGAGCACCGGCTCTTCAATGAACATCAGTTTGTACGGGTCGAGCTCTTTCATCAGCACCTTGGCCATCGGCTTGTGCACGCGGCCATGGAAGTCGACGCCGATACCCACGTTAGGGCCGACCGCATCGCGCACGGCAGCGACGTTGGCCAGGGCCAGGTCGACTTTTTCGAAGCTGTCGACAAACTGCAATTCTTCGGTGCCATTCATCTTCACGGCTGTGAAGCCACGGGCCACCGCCTCTTTGGCGGCACGGGCAGTGTCGGCGGGGCGGTCACCGCCGATCCATGAGTACACGCGGATCTTGTCACGCACCTGGCCGCCCAGCAGATCGCTGACCGATACACCGAGGGCCTTGCCCTTGATGTCCCACAACGCCTGGTCGATGCCGGCGAGGGCGCTCATGTGCACCGCGCCGCCTCGGTAGAAGCCACCGCGATAGAGCACGGTCCAGATATCTTCGATATTGCGAGGGTCTTTGCCGATCAGGTAGTCGGACAGTTCTTCGACGGCGGCGGCCACCGTGTGAGCGCGGCCCTCGACCACAGGCTCACCCCAGCCGGTCACACCCTGGTCGGTTTCGACCTTGAGGAAGCACCAGCGCGGCGGAACGATAAAGGTCGTCAGTTTGGTGATTTTCATCTCTTGTCTCTCTTATAGATGCAGCGCCTGTGGGCGCGGAATATGCTCTCAGCTCAGGGCTTTCCAGGCGGCGACATAAGCCTGGGCACGGCTCGCAACCTGATCCACTGTCATGCCCGGCTTGAACAGTCCGGAACCCAATCCGAAGCCCTTGGCGCCGACGTCGGTAAACACCTGCATGTTGTCCGGGGTAATGCCGCCCACCGGCAGCAGCAACGTGCCCGCCGGCAATACCGCCAGCCATGCCTTGATCACTGAAGGGCCCATCTGCTCGGCCGGGAACAGCTTCAACACATCGGCGCCTTCGGCCAGTGCGGCAAAGGCTTCGGTAGGCGTGGCTACCCCAGGCGACAAGTACAGGCCCGCCGCTTTGGCGGCACGCAGCACCTTGGCATCGCTGTGGGGCATGACGATCACCTGGCCTCCGGCCGCCTTGACCTGTTCGACCTGCTCAGGCGTCAACACCGTGCCGGCACCGATCAGGCAATCGGCGGGCAAGCTGTCGCGCAGGGTACGGATACTGGTGTAGGGGTCTGGCGAGTTGAGCGGCACTTCGATCACGCGAAAACCCGCGTCGTACAGCACCTGGCCGACCGCCTGGGCTTCGTCGGGGCGTAGGCCGCGCAGGATGGCGATCAAACCGTTTTGTGCGAGTGCTTGCTTGAGCATGTCAGGCCTCCAGTACAGGTCGAATGAGCCCGGCGGCTTGCGCCAGTTGCCACAGGCCACGCTCGGTGGCTTCTTGCGCCAGGCTGACGTGGGCAAATCCGCAAAGGGCGAGGGCGCGTTGATAGCGGGCGCAAAGTGCAGCAGCGCCGACCAGGATGATCGGCTGATGTTTGGCCGAGTCTGGCAAGCCGGCGAGCTCATGTCCGATGAGCAGGCCAGATAGGTAATCGGGTTGCTGGTCGGGCGCCAGCTGCGCCGTGAGCCCAAGGGTACGGGCACTGAACAGAGTCGAAAGCACGCCACGCTGGCCATCGTTGGACAGTGCCACGCGCACGCCTTGATCAAACGCCTCGGCCTGGAACTGCTCGCTCGCTTGTTGGGTACGCCCCAGGATGCTGTGCTTGCTCAACACCGCAAACACTTCGCCAGTCATGAAGGTATCGAAATGGGTAATGCGGCCTTCCACCACCTCGACCCACTTGGAATGGCTGCCGGGCAGGCCGATCAACACCTGGGGCCCAAGCCCTTGCAGTACGCCGAGCACTTGGGTTTCTTCGCCACGCATGACATTGGGCAGACCCACTTGCTCGATCACCCCCGGCACGATATGCACCTGCACCCCACGCAGGCTGCGTATGCCATGCAATGCCTGGCCGAGACTGGCGACATCCACGGGCGTGCTGCGATAGGCCGCCTCGCTCCAACCCTGTGCGCTGCCGACCATGCCGCAAGCGATCACCGGTAGCCCGGGCTGGGCATCAAGCCAATCGCCACAGGCGCTATCGAACGCCAGCTCAAAGCCGTCAGTGCATAGCACACCGGCTATTTCCCGGGGCTCTGTGGGCAAATGCATGATGCCCCAGGCTTGCGAGCGCTGTTCCAGCACAACGCCCGCGGGGCCGAGTTTGTAAGCACGAAGGGAGCTGGTCCCCCAATCGAGCGCGATCAATTGCGCCTGCATCGCTTCACCTGAAATGAGTGGGTGCTGAAAAAAGCAGATGGGCGAATATAAACCTAGGGGGCGCAATATCTCAATATATAAATATCAATCCCATATAATGAGACAAGACAAGATAAATCCTACAACTATTCTTGTTTTTACTTAGGGAAAGACACGGATTTATCGGGTAAGAAAGGTTAAAAAATCGACAAGTCCAGCTCGCGCATCGCGCCCATCCAGATGGCGTAATCGGTGTGGTCCTTGAGGTCGTCACCGGTTTCAGGGTGCAGGAACACCACCAGACCATTGCGATGCAGCGCCAGCCACGGCAACACCACGCCGATATATTCCGGCTCGAACGCCAGCTGGCAACTCCAATCCGGGTGCGGGCCCACGGGCCGCTCGTGCACGCGGCCCATGCGCAGCGGGAACAACTTGGCGGCCTCTTCACAGAGCGTGCGCGCTTGCTCGATCGTGCTGGCGTCGAAGTAGATATGGGCGTGGTAGCCCTTGATACGTTGCATGACTGACTCCGGTTCCACTGTGCGCCGATCCTAGACCGCAATCGACGGCAGAGCCAGCCCGGTCAAAGACTGCGCGCTGCTGGCCTGCTCCGCCACCAACCACTCGACAAAGCGGTCCACCAACTGCCCGCGGCGTTTGCGCTGGGGCTGCACCACGTAATAGCCCAAGCGCGACGTCACTGTGGGGCTGATCGGCCGGCACAGCCAATTCTGCTCCAGCAGGTTATCCACCAGGTGGCGCCAGCCGATGGCGACGCCCTGGCCGGCAATCGCCGCCTGGATCAGCAAGGTGTAGTTGTCAAAGCGCAATTGCCCAGGGGTCGGCGCAGCCGTGATACCCAATTCACGGAACACACCGTTCCAGTCGAACCACTGGCTGTTGTTTTCCTGGCGCAGGTGCAGCAACGGGCAGTCTTGCAAGGTCTGCACCGTCAGGGGCGCGACCTGCTCCTTGAGCCACTGTGGGCTGCACACCGGGAACACTTCCTCATTGAACAACCACAGGCTCTCGCCCTGCTTGAAACGGCCATCGCCGAACAGCACCGCCACATCAATATCGCTGCGCAGGGTGGCCGGGTTGCGCTCACTGGTGACCAGGCTGACATCCACCTGCGGGTTGGCCTGGTGAAAGCGATGCAGCCTTGGCATCAGCCAATAGGCGGCGAAGGCAAAGTCGGTGGCGACTTGCAGCACTTCATGCTGACTTTGTTGAGTGATGGCGCCGAGCCCCTGGTTGATGTTCTGCAGGCCGCCTTGCACATGCTCGAACAGCAGGGCACCGGCGTCGGTCAGTTCGATGCCGCGGTAAATGCGATCAAACAGGCGGATCGCCAGTTGCTCTTCAAGGCGTTTGATTTGCTGGCTGACCGCCGGTTGGGTGGTACCCAGCTCCATCGCGGCCGCGGTGAAACTGCGATGGCGTGCCGCCGCCTCAAAGGCGCGCAGCAAATCGAGAGAAAGGTCACCAAGCGCCTCATACATAAGCTCAACTTATCCTAGTCATTGCTGCGCATGGGCTTTACCCCATAATTCATGGACTGCATGCTCATTGGCATAAACACTGCCTATGGAATGCCGAGAAACCATGAAGCGCAAGAACATTCTTTTCATCATGGCCGATCAGATGGCCGCGCCGATGCTGCCGTTCTACGGGCCTTCCCCGATCAAGCTGCCCAACCTCAGCCGCCTGGCGGCACAAGGCGTGGTGTTCGACGCCGCCTATTGCAACAGCCCGCTGTGCGCACCGTCGCGCTTCACCTTGGTCAGCGGCCAGTTGCCGAGCAAGATCGGCGCCTACGACAACGCCGCCGATTTCCCCGCCGATGTGCCGACCTATGCCCACTACTTGCGCCGCCTGGGCTACCGCACCGCACTGTCGGGCAAGATGCACTTCTGCGGCCCCGACCAGTTACACGGCTATGAGGAGCGCCTGACCAGCGACATCTACCCCGCCGACTATGGCTGGGCAGTGAACTGGGATGAGCCAGACGTACGCCCTACCTGGTATCACAACATGTCCTCGGTGCTGCAAGCCGGCCCGTGCGTGCGCACCAACCAGCTGGATTTCGACGAAGAGGTGGTGTTCAAGGCCCAGCAATATCTGTTCGACCATATCCGTGAGGAAGGTGACCAGCCGTTTTGCCTGACGGTGTCGATGACCCATCCCCACGACCCTTACACCATTCCCAAGCCGTTCTGGGACTTGTACGCAGACACCGACATCCCAATGCCCGCGACGCCGCCCCAGGCCGACCTCGACCCGCATTCCCAGCGGCTGCTCAAGGTTTATGACTTGTGGGACAAACCGCTGCCTGTGGATAAGATCCGCGACGCCCGCCGCGCCTACTTCGGTGCGTGCAGCTACATCGACAGCAACGTCGGCAAGCTGCTGCAGACCCTGGAAGACACCGGCCTGGCCGACGACACCCTGATCATTTTCTCTGGCGACCACGGCGACATGCTTGGCGAGCGCGGCCTCTGGTACAAAATGCACTGGTTTGAAATGGCCGCCCGCGTGCCGCTGCTGATCAGTGCGCCGGGGCAGTTCGCCGCTGGCCGCGTCACCCAGGCCGTGTCGACCGCCGACTTGTTGCCCACCCTGGTGGAATTGGCCGGCGGGGAACTGGACCCGCACTTGCCGCTGGACGGCCGCTCACTGGTCCCGCACTTGCAGGGGCAGGGCGGGCATGACGAAGTGTTTGGCGAATACATGGCCGAAGGCACCGTCAGCCCATTGATGATGATTCGCCGGGGCGCCTACAAATTCATCTACAGCGAGGACGATCCTTGCCTATTGTTCGATGTTAACAACGACCCGAGCGAGCAGGAAAACCTCAGCCAGTCAGCTGAACATCGGCCATTGTTCGAGGCGTTCTTGCGTGAAGCGCGGGCTAAATGGGATATCCCGGCGATCCATCAACAGGTGCTCGCCAGCCAACGCCGTCGCCGCCTGGTGTTTGAAGCGCTGACCCATGGCAAGCTCAAGAGCTGGGATCACCAGCCACTGGTAGACGCCAGTCAGCAGTACATGCGCAACCATATCGACCTTGATGACCTGGAGCGCAAAGCACGTTTTCCACAACCCTGCCAAAACCAATAAGTAGACAGAGGGAAGGCCATGCAAAAGTTGACCGTGGTACTGAGTTTGGTGATGCTCAGCAGCGCCCAGGTGTACGCAGACACGCGCTGCGAAACGGTAAAGATGGCCGACCCAGGCTGGAGCGATATTGCCGCCACCAACGCTATCACCAGTTTCTTGCTGACGGGCATGGGCTATCAACCCAAGGTCGACACCCTGGCGGTGCCGATCATCTTCGGCGGGCTCAAGGACGGCCAGGTGGATGTCTTCCTTGGCAACTGGATGCCGGCGCAGCAAGGCTTCTACGACAAGTTCGTGGCCAACGGCGATGTGGTGCAACTGGCGAAGAACCTGGAGGGCACCGAGTTCACCCTCGCCGTGCCGGACTATGTGTGGGACGCCGGGGTGCATGACTTCGCCGACCTGAACACATTTGCCGACAAGTTCGACAAGAAGATCTACGGCATCGGCTCCGGCGCGCCGGCCAATATCTCGTTGCAGGAAATCATCAAAAAGAATGATTTCAACCTGGGGCAGTGGAAGCTGATCGAGTCCAGCGAACAGGCGATGCTCGCAGAGGTCTCGCGAGCGGTGAAGAAACAGCGTTTCATCACCTTTCTCGGCTGGACCCCGCACCCGATGAACGTGCAACTGAAAATGCGCTACCTCAAGGGCGGCGAGCAGTACTTTGGTGCCACCGGCAGCGTCTATACCTTGACCCGCAAGGGTTACGCACAAGCGTGCCCCAATATCGGAAAACTGCTGACCAACCTGAGTTTTACCCAGGCCATGGAGAACAGCATCATGGCTGACGTGGCCAACAACAAGGTCAGCAATGCGCAGGCGGCAAAGGCGTGGATCAAGGCCAACCCGGCAGTGCTGGACCAATGGCTGAAGGACGTGAAAACCCTGGATGGCCAGGAGGCGTTGCCGGCGGTAAAAGCCAAACTCTGATGCTTGCCGGCGACCCTGTGGGAGCTGGCTTGCCTGCGATAGCATAACCCCGGTATGCCTGTCACACCGAGGCGCCAGCATCGCAGGCAAGCCAGCTCCCACACGTACCCATGCATTGATACTCTTGCCAAAACCCTTTACCCGAGCCTGCGATGCCCCGGCCCAACCGCCATACACTTTTGCCCTTCCTGCGCTGGCTGCCGCGCCAAACCCGCGCCAGCGTCGGCCGGGATGCCATCGTCGGCCTCAGCGGCGCGGTGCTTGCGCTGCCGCAGTCGATTGCCTACGCACTGATCGCCGGTCTCCCACCCGAATACGGGCTCTACGCCGCCATCATCCCGGTATTGATCGCTTGCCTGTGGGGCTCGTCCTGGCACCTGATCTGCGGGCCCACGGCCGCCATCTCCATCGTGCTTTACGCCAGCATCAGCCCATTGGCCGTGCCAGGTTCACAGGACTACATCACCCTCATCCTGTTACTGACATTCCTCGCCGGGGTGTTCCAGTGGTTGCTCGGCCTGCTGCGCTTCGGCGCGTTGGTGAACTTTGTCTCCCATTCGGTGGTGCTGGGATTCACCCTGGGCGCCGCCGTAGTGATCGCCTTGGGGCAACTGCCCAACCTGCTCGGCTTGGATTTACCGAGCCAGGCCACGGCCATCAATGGCCTGCTGGCGCTGATCGACCATCGTGGCGAGTGGGACCACGCGTCCCTGGCCCTGGGGCTGGGTACGTTGCTGGCAGGTATGCTGCTCAAGTACCTGGTGCCACGCTGGCCGACATTGTTGATCGCATTGGTGTTGGGCAGCGTGGCGGCATGGCTGTGGCCGGCGATGTTCGGGCATGTGGCACGGGTCAGTTCGTTTATTGGCAAACTACCGCCGTTCAGCCCGTTGCCAATGGATCTGGATCTGGTGCTGCGCCTGCTGCCCAGTGCCGTGGCGGTGGGGATGTTGGGGTTGGTGACCAGCCTGTCGATTGCCCGTTCGCTGTCCGTCCGCTCGCAACAACTGCTCGACGCCAACCAGGAAGTACGCGCCCAGGGTTTATCCAACATCGTGGGCGGATTTTTTTCCGGCTACTTGTCAGCCGGATCGTTCACCCGCTCGGGTCTCAGTTATGAGGCGGGTGCCTGTTCGCCATTGGCGGGGGTGTTTTCGGCCCTGTGGGTGGCGCTATTCGCGTTATTTGGCGCAGCGTTGATTGCGCATATTCCGATCCCGAGCATGGCGGCGAGCATCCTGCTGATCTGCTGGGGCCTGGTGGACCACCGCGGCATTCGTGCGCTGTTCCGGGTCAGCCGCGCCGAATTTGTGGTGATGAGCCTGACCTGTGTCGCCACCTTGTTGTTGGAGCTGCAAACGGCGATCTATGCCGGGGTACTGGCGTCGCTGTTTTTCTACCTCAAGCGCACCTCGCAGCCACGGGTGCAACACTGGCGCGACGGTGAAGCGGATGTGTTGCGGGTGGGCGGCTCGATCTTTTTTGGCGCCAGTCATTACCTGCAAGTGCGCCTGCAACGTCTGCAGGGTGAGCGGGTGGTGATCGAGGCGCAGCAGATCAACTTTATCGACTATTCCGGGGTGGAGATGCTGCACCAGGAGGCGCGGCGGTTGGCGGGGTTGGGCCGTAGCTTGACGTTGCGTGGGGCCAGGCCGCAGGTGGTTGAGGAGTTAATGAAGCTGGAGGGGCCGGATAACTGCCCCCTCCATTTCGAAGACTAAACCCGATCAACTGTGGGAGCTGGCCAATTGCAGGCGCAGTTCGGCCAGTACGGGCGCCGAATCCGGACGCACACCGCGCCACAGCAAGAAGGCTTCCGCCGCTTGTTCCACCAGCATGCCCAAGCCATCCATCGCCACCGCCGCGCCTTGCTCGCTCGCCCAGCGGCAGAATGCAGTGGGTTCCTTGGCGTACATCATGTCGTAGCAGAAGGTCTTGCCCGGCTCGATCAGGCTGCCGGCAATCGGCGGTACATCGCCTGACAGGCTGGCCGACGTGGCATTGATGATCACGTCCACCGGCTCACGCAACCAGTCGTAACCACTGGCAGACACCGGGCCCAGGTCATCGAACAGCTCAGCCAGTCGCTCGGCCTTTTCCACGGTGCGGTTGGCGATGATCAACGACGAGGGTTGCTGCGCCAGCAATGGCTCCAGCGCACCGCGCACCGCGCCACCGGCGCCCAATAACAGGATGCGTTTGCCTTGCAGGCTCAGCCCGGCATTGACCGTCAAGTCGCGCACCAGGCCCGCGCCGTCGGTGTTGTCGCCCAACAACGTGCCGTCAGCCAATTTGCTCAAGGTGTTCACGGCGCCGGCGCGCTGCGCCCGTTCGGTCAGGGTATTGGCCAAGCGATAGGCCTCTTCCTTGAACGGCACGGTCACGTTGGCGCCACGGCCGTGTTGGAAGAACTCACGGGCACAGGCGGTGAAGTCCTCCAACGGCGCGAGCATCGTGCTGTAGTCCAGTTGTTCGCCGGTCTGGGCAGCGAACAGACAGTGAATCAGCGGCGATTTGCTATGGCCGATGGGGTTGCCGAACACCACATAACGGTCCATCACACCGCCGCCTTGGGCGCGGCAACGCCGAGCCAGTCACGGTCTTGCAGGAAGTAGTCGGTGAGGCGCGCCTCTTCGCTGCCGGCTTCGGCCTTCCAGTCGTAGCTCCAGCGTACCTGAGGTGGCAGCGACATCAGGATCGACTCCGTACGCCCGCCCGATTGCAGGCCGAACAGGGTGCCACGGTCATAGACCAGGTTGAACTCAACGTAGCGGCCCCGGCGGAACTCCTGGAACTGGCGTTGTTGCTCGGTGTACGCCATGGCCTTGCGACGCTGCACAATTGGCAGGTAGGCATCGATGTAGGCATCGCCGATGGCGCGGATGAAGGCGAAGCAGGTGTCAAAGCCCCACTCGTTCAAGTCATCGAAGAACAGGCCACCGATGCCACGGGGCTCGTTGCGGTGCTTGATGTGGAAGTAGGTGTCACACCAGGCCTTGTAGCGTGAGTACACGTCCGGGCCAAACGGTGCACAGGCCTGCTCGGCCACGCGGTGCCAGTGAATACAGTCTTCTTCATTGCCGTAATACGGGGTGAGATCGAAGCCACCACCGAACCACCACACCGGTTCTTCGCCTTCTTTTTCAGCGATGAAAAACCGCACATTGGCGTGGGAAGTCGGTACATGCGGATTATGCGGATGGATCACCAGCGACACACCCAGGGCCTCAAACCCACGGCCCGCCAGTTCAGGGCGATGGGCACTGGCAGACGGTGGCAAACCGCTGCCGAACACGTGGGAAAAGTTGACACCGCCTTTTTCGATAACCGAACCGTTTTCCATCACTCGGGTACGACCGCCACCGCCGGCTGGCCGGGTCCAGGCGTCTTCGATAAAGCGAGTGTCCGTCTCGAAGGTTTCCAGGGCGCTGCAAATGCGGTCTTGCAGGTCAAGCAGGTAGGCTTTAACGGCCTCGGTGCGGGTAGTCATGGCATCACCTTGAATCGGGCAAAGCTACGCGAGGCCCATGGGGCGTCGGCGGCAAATGGGCGCACAGGATACCACTGCGCCTACATGCCACTGCACTTAGGTGCGCCGCAGTTGACGAAGATCAAGCTTAGGAGTCCGATAGGGGGCTACGCAGATTCGAACCCAAGGAGAAGTGCAGATGGCCAAACGTATCCAGTTCAGCGCCCATGGCGGCCCCGAAGTACTTGAGTATGTGGATTACACGCCAGCGGAGCCAGGCCCACAGCAGGTTCGGGTGCGCAACGAGGCCATCGGCCTGAACTTCATCGACACCTATTTCCGCAGTGGTCTCTACGCGCCACCCGCCCTGCCATCGGGCCTGGGTGCGGAAGGCGCTGGCGTGGTGGACGCGGTGGGCAGTGAAGTCAGCCAATTCAAAGTTGGCGACCGCGTGGCCTACGGCAGCGGCCCGCTGGGTGCCTACAGCGAGCTGCATGTGTTGCCTGCCGCCAACCTGGTGCACCTGCCGGATGAGATCAGCTTCGAACAGGCCGCCGGTGCCATGCTCAAAGGCCTGACCGTGCAATACCTGTTGCGCCAGACCTATGAGCTCAAAGGCGGTGAAACCATTTTGTTCCACGCCGCTGCGGGTGGCGTGGGTTCCCTGGCCTGCCAATGGGCCAAGTCCCTGGGGGTGAAGTTGATCGGCACGGTCAGTTCCCCGGAAAAAGCCGCCCTGGCCAAATCACTCGGCGCCTGGGAAACCATCGACTACAGCAAGGAAGATGTCGCACAACGCGTACTGGAATTGACTGACGGCAAGAAGTGCCCGGTGGTGTACGACGGCGTCGGCAAGGACACCTGGCTGACCTCACTGGATAGTGTGGCGCCGCGGGGTTTGGTGGTGAGCTTCGGCAACGCATCGGGTGCGGTGGATGGGGTGAACCTGGGGATTCTGTCGGCGAAGGGTTCGCTGTACGTAACCCGGCCAACGTTGGCGACCTACGCCAACAATGCTGCAAACTTGCAGGCGATGGCGGACGATCTGTTTTCGATGATCAAGAGCGGCAAGGTGCGCATTGATATCAACCAGCGCTACCCGCTGGCGGAGGCGGCCAAAGCGCAGACGGAGTTGTCGGGGCGGCGCACGACTGGCTCAACCATCCTGCTGCCTTAAGGGCCTCATCGCAGGCAAGCCAGCTCCCACATTGATGAGTGTTCGCGGTTAATGTGGGAGCTGGCTTGCCTGCGATGAATGCACTGCGGTCTCAGGAGGGGCGCACCACATCACCCGTCACCAGGTCCCGAATCAGGCTCGGGTTCTTGCGCCCACCCAAGGCGCCGCCCAACACCAGGTCCACTTGCCCGCGAAAATACTGCTCCACGCGAATCCGCGTGCGGGCTGCCGGGCGGCCCTGTGGGTTGGCCGAGGTGGAAATCAACGGGCCGACCTCGGCGCACAAATCTCTCACCAACGGATGATCACTGACCCGCAGCGCTACGGTGTCATGCACACCCGTGACCCATTCGGGCAGCAAGTCTTGATGGGGCACCAGCCACGTATTCGGCCCTGGCCAGGTGCTGGCCATGCGTTCGATCCATGTGTCCGGGAAATCTTCAAACAGAAAGTCGAACTGACGAATATTGTCCGCCACCAGGATCAGGCCTTTGTCGACCGAGCGGTTCTTGATCGCCAGCAGCCGATCCACTGCTTCTTCGTTCCACGGGTCGCAGCCCAGGCCCCAGACCGCTTCGGTCGGATAGGCGATCACCGCGCCTGCGCGAATTTCCCGTGCGGCTTCCAGCACACGCCACCTGTTGACCATTGTTTACTCTCCGGACTAAAGCTCTGGGCAGTTTACCGATCTTCGTTACAAAACCTAGCGCCAAAAACGTCCACTACAAAAGCGGACACCGCGCCAGCCAGCGCCCGCTTTCGCAAATCACCTGGCCCTCCAACTCCAGCTCCGTCAGGGTGGCCAGCACTTGGGACAACGGCCGGCCGCTGGCAATCGCCAAGGCTTCGCTGCTATGCGGTGCCGCGTGCAGCAGCGCCACCAGCGGATGGGTCACGGGCACCGGCGCAGCAGGGGGCAACCGCTGCCAACCGCGCAGGCCTTCAAGAATGTGCTCGATGGTTTCCACCAGCACCGCGCCATCACGGATCAGTTGATGACAGCCCTTGGCGGCGGGGTGGTGGATAGAACCCGGAATCGCGTACACCTCACGCCCTTGCTCCGCCGCCAGGCGTGCGGTGATCAGCGAGCCGCTGGACATACTGGCCTCCACCACCAGCACGCCTAACGACAACCCGCTGATAATCCGGTTGCGCCGTGGGAAATTACCGGCCTGGGGCGCGGTATCCAGCGGAAACTCGGAAACCACGGCGCTGCCTTGGGCGATCATCGCCGCAGCAAGCTTGCGATGGCGCTGTGGATAAAAATTTTCCAGGCCAGTGCCAAGCACGCCGATGGTATGGCCGCCCACGTCCAATGCCGCCTGGTGCGCTGCGCCGTCAATGCCCACCGCCAGCCCACTGGTGATGACAAAACCGGCGCTCGCCAGGCTGCGGGAAAAGGCCGCTGCCGTGTCCATGCCTGGGCGAGAGGCACGCCGGCTTCCGACCATGGCCAACTGTGGTTTTTCCAGAATACCGGGGTCGCCCGCCACGAATAACAACGGCGGCGCATCGTCGATCTGCGCGAGCAACGCCGGGTACTCTGGTTGGTCCCACATCAGCAAATGCTGGGCCGGGCGCGCCAGCCAGGCTAACGCCTCACTGGCACCGTCACGGACTTTGGGGCTACGTCGGGCCTCGGCACTGATGGCGGGCAAACCGAGGGAACGCCAGGCGCTGGCGGGAGCACTCAGGGCCTTGGAAGCGCAGCCAAAGGCTTCGATCAATACGTGAAAACGCTTGGGCCCCAGTTCTGGCAGCCTGTGCAAGCGTAGCCGGGCTTCCAGCTCTGCCGGGGAAATATCGCTACTGTTTATCGGATTCATATGATCATCCTTGACCGGAACAAGCTGTGGATAACTCTGTTGGTAACTTATTTAGCCGGCTATTTATTGCGCTTGATCAGCCGTCTCGAAACGGTCTTGCACGGCTAGCGACCGTGAAGCGCTGAGCACCAGGGCATAGCTGAGCTTTTCATAGGTGCGAAACACCAGAAGGGTGCCGGCTCGCTCATCCGGGAGTGGTGTGGGCGTGCCGGTGAGGGCGTCTCGCACGGTGGTACCAGCCTTGATTACCGTCAGCAGTTGGCCCTCCACCAGGCCATCGCGGCGGCCCTTGTTCAGGGTCACAGCGTCGAGCACGCCAATCTGCGTGACGCCCTTGGGGATGTCGATGATGTGCCCTGTAATCAAGGGTGCAGGTTTGCACGGCTCCAGGTTCGCCAAAGCAACGGGAGGCTCGGCGCGCAACAAGCGGTCGCCTGGGCGGATTTCCTGGGTCACCCGTTGCACTGCGAGGGTGCTGAGGCTGTCGGCAAGCACAAAGCGCGCAGTGCCGATGTCGTCGGCATTGATGCCGAGTAACTCCTGGGTAACGGGGTCGGTGTAGGCCTTGCCTCGCCGAAAGATCCCGTAGCTCGGCTGGGCCGGGTCCAGACGCCCGCGCGCATGCACACGCTCGTCGTTGGCACCCAGCACGCGCCCGCCTTGCGCCGCAATAATGTAAGGCGCGTTATCCAGGTCCTCGGGCGAGTCAAAAATACGGTTGTGCAGTAAAAAGTGCTGGATGGCCTGTTGCGCTGCCTGATCCAGGCGCTCAGTGGGTTGCGCAATCAAAGCCGTAGCGAACGGGGCCCACAGCAGCAAGACGAGTAGCGATTTCCTCATGGGGTGAATCTCCTTTATTATGTGCGTTCGCGTGAAATGCCATGGCCTTCGCGGCTTCCGAGCGTTTCACACCGGCCGTATGGGTCCATCCCACCGCCGATTTGTCTCTTCCTCACATGTGCAGCAATTACGCTTATGGCTATTTTGAACATCCTCGAATTTCCCGACTCGCGCCTGCGCACGATCGCCAAGCCGGTGGTCGTAGTGGACGACAAGGTTCGTCAGTTGGTCGATGACATGTTTGAAACAATGTATGAAGCCCCGGGCATCGGCCTCGCCGCTACCCAGGTCAACGTGCATCTGCGCGTCGTGGTCATGGACCTGTCGGAAGATCGCAGCGAACCTCGGGTGTACATCAACCCTGAGTTCGAACCGCTGACCGAAGAGATGGGCGAATACCAGGAAGGCTGCCTGTCGGTGCCGGAGTTCTACGAAAATGTGGAACGCCCGCTACGCGTGAAGATCAAGGCGCTGGACCGTGACGGCAAGCCGTTTGAGCTGATTGCCGAAGGTTTGTTGGCGGTGTGCATCCAACATGAATGCGACCACCTCAACGGCAAGCTGTTTGTCGATTATCTGTCCACGCTCAAGCGTGACCGCATCAAGAAGAAGCTGGAAAAAAAGCATCGCCAGCAAGCTTGATGCCCTTCTTCCAAAGGCTTGCTGCGGCAAGCCTTTTTCTTTTGTGACTGTTTTTAACCGAGAACTCCCATGACCGAGCCATTGCGCATTGTTTTTGCCGGCACCCCTGAATTCGCCGCCGAACACCTCAAGGCGCTGCTTGCCAGCCCTTATGACATCGTCGCGGTGTACACCCAGCCGGATCGCCCGGCCGGTCGCGGGCAAAAACTGATGCCGAGCCCGGTCAAGCAATTGGCGCTGGAGCACAACATTCCCGTGCTGCAACCGCCGACGCTGCGTAACGCCGAGGCCCAGGCAGAACTGGCCGCGCTGAAGCCGGACCTGCTGGTGGTGGTGGCTTACGGTTTGATCCTACCTCAGGCTGTGCTGGATATTCCGCGCCTGGGTTGCATCAACAGTCATGCTTCGCTGCTGCCACGCTGGCGCGGTGCGGCGCCGATTCAGCGCGCCGTTGAAGCGGGGGATCAAGAGAGCGGCGTGACCGTGATGCGCATGGAGGCTGGCCTGGATACCGGCCCGATGCTGCTCAAAGTCACCACGCCGATCTCCGCCCAAGACACTGGCGGCAGCCTGCACGACCGCCTGGCTGAGCTGGGGCCGCCCGCCGTGATCCAGGCCATCGCCGGCCTGGCTGCCGGCACCCTGCAAGGCGAAATCCAAGACGACAGCCTGGCCACCTACGCCCACAAGCTGAACAAGGACGAAGCGCGCATTGACTGGAGCCGCCCAGCCGTGGAGCTGGAGCGCCTGGTACGTGCCTTCAACCCATGGCCGATCTGCCACAGCACCCTGAACGGCGAAGCCTTGAAAGTGTTGGCCGCGACCCTGGCCGATGGCGCAGGCGCTCCCGGCGAGATCATCGGCGCCAGCAAAGACGGCCTGTTGGTGGCTTGCGGTGAACAGGCGCTGTGCCTGACGCGCCTGCAATTGCCCGGCGGCAAGGCGCTGAACTTCAGCGATTTGTTCAACAGTCGTCGTGAGAAATTCGCCCTGGGTACCACGCTTGGAGTGGTCACTCAATGAACCCACGTCTGGCCGCCGCCAAGGCTCTCGCCGCCGTGCTCAACGGCAAGGCTTCGCTGAACAGTTCTCTGCCGACGCAGTTGGATAAGGTTGAAGACCGCGACCGCGGGTTTACGCAGGACCTGGCCTTTGGCACCGCCCGTTGGCAGCCACGGTTGTCTGCGTTGGCCGCCAAGCTGCTGCAAAAACCGTTCAAAGCGGCGGACGCGGATGTCGAGGCGCTGTTGCTGGTGGGTCTCTACCAGTTGCTCTACACCCGCGTGCCGGCCCACGCCGCTATCGGTGAAACCGTCGGTTGCGCCGACAAGCTGAAAAAGCCCTGGGCCAAGGCCCTGCTCAATGCCGTGCTGCGCCGCGCCCAGCGTGAAAGCGAAGCGCTGTTGGCCGAGCTGGAACATGATCCGGTGGTGCGCACCGCCCACCCGCGCTGGCTGCAAAAATCCCTGAAGGCCTTTTGGCCCGAGCAATGGGAGGCTATCTGCGCGGCCAACAACGCGCACCCGCCGATGATCCTGCGGGTCAACCGTCGCCACCACAGCCGGGATGCATACTTGCAATTACTTGCCGACGCGGCCATCAACGCCACCCCGTGCGTTTACAGCACGGACGGTATCGTGCTGGAAGCCGCCGCCGATGTACGCAGCCTGCCGGGCTTTGCCGAAGGCTGGATCAGCGTGCAGGACGAGGCCGCACAGTTGGCTGCCGACCTGCTCGATTTGGCCCCCGGCCAGCGCGTACTCGACGCCTGCTGCGCGCCAGGCGGTAAGACGTGTCACATCCTTGAGGTTGAAAAAGACCTGGCCGGGGTGGTGGCTGTGGACCTTGAGGCCAAGCGCCTGGTGCGCGTGCGGGAAAACCTTGCCCGCCTGGGCCTCAGCGCCGACCTGATCGCCGCCGACGGCCGCGACACCGCCACCTGGTGGGACGGCAAGCCATTCCAGCGCATCCTGCTGGACGCTCCCTGCTCGGCCACCGGCGTGATCCGACGTCATCCGGACATCAAGCTGACCCGCCAGCCCGACGACATCGCCGCCCTGGCGGTGTTGCAAGGCGAACTGCTCGACGCGCTGTGGCCGACTCTGGAAGTCGGCGGCATCCTGCTTTACGCCACCTGCTCCACCTTGCCCACCGAAAATACCGAGGTCATCCAAGCCTTCCTCGCCCGCACCAGCGGCGCGCGTGAACTGGACCTCGCTACCACCGCGGGCATCAAGCAGCCCCACGGTCGCCAACTGCTCGCGCAGGAAGGCGGGCATGATGGCTTCTACTACGCCAAACTGATCAAGATTGCCGCCGCGCGCGGCTGAATGGTTTTAAGGGAGTGACCGGATGAAAATCATCATCCTTGGAGCAGGGCAGGTCGGTGGCACGCTGGCCGAACATTTGGCCGGTGAAGCCAACGACATCACCGTGGTCGACACCGATGCCGAGCGCCTGCGCAACCTGGGCGACCGCCTGGACATCCGCACGGTACAAGGCCGGGCGTCGTTTCCGACGGTGCTGCGCCAGGCCGGTGCCGACGATGCCGACATGCTGGTGGCTGTGACCAACAGCGACGAGACCAACATGGTCGCCTGCCAGGTCGCCCACACCCTGTTCCACACCCCGACCAAGATCGCTCGGGTGCGCGAAGCGGCCTACCTGACCCGCGCCGGTCTGTTCGATAACGACGCCATCCCGGTTGACGTACTGATCAGCCCGGAACAGGTGGTGACCCACTACATCAAGCGCCTGATCGAAATTCCAGGTGCGCTACAGGTTATCGACTTCGCCGAAGGCAAAGCGCAACTGGTGGCAGTGAAGGCCTATTACGGCGGGCCGCTGGTGGGCCAGCAACTGCGCCAGCTGCGTGAGCACATGCCAAACGTGGAAACCCGCGTCGCCGCGATTTTCCGCCGTGACCGGCCGATCCTGCCCCAGGGCGATACGGTGATCGAGGCTGACGACGAAGTGTTTTTCATCGCCGCCAAGGCGAACATTCGTGCGGTCATGAGCGAAATGCGCAGGCTCGACGAGAGCTACAAACGCATCGTCATCGCCGGCGGTGGGCAGATTGGCGAGCGTTTGGCCGAAGCCATCGAAAGCCGCTATCAGGTGAAGATCATCGAGATGAGCCCGACGCGGTGCCGGCATTTGTCCGATACCCTCGACAGCACTGTCGTACTGCAAGGCAGTGCCTCGGACCGTGATCTCCTGATGGAAGAGAACATCGCCGACGCGGATATCTTCCTGGCCCTGACCAACGATGACGAAGCCAATATCATGTCGTCCTTGCTCGCCAAGCGGCTGGGGGCGAAGAAGGTGATGACCATCATCAACAACCCGGCCTATGTGGACCTGATCCAGGGCGGCGATATCGACATTGCCATCAGCCCGCAGTTGGCGACCATCGGTACCTTGCTCGCCCACGTGCGCCGTGGCGACATTGTCAGCGTGCACTCGTTGCGCCGTGGCGCAGCGGAAGCCAT
This sequence comes from Pseudomonas sp. PA-1-6B, assembly GCF_021609545.1. Lineage (NCBI taxonomy): Bacteria > Pseudomonadati > Pseudomonadota > Gammaproteobacteria > Pseudomonadales > Pseudomonadaceae > Pseudomonas > Pseudomonas sp. PA-1-6B. The sequence continues at coordinate 22,446 of NZ_WJZM01000008.1, read as the reverse complement.
CGAGGCGATTGCCCACGGTGACTCCAAGTCCAGCAAAGTGATTGGCAAGGCGATCCGCGATATCGGCCTGCCGCCCGGTACCACCATTGGCGCGATCATTCGCGATGAAGAAGTCATCATCGCCCACGACGACACGGTGATCGCCACCGGAGACCACGTGATTTTGTTCCTTGTGGATAAAAAACATATCCGCGATGTGGAGAAGCTGTTCCACGTGGGGTTGAGCTTTTTCTGATTAAAAAATTGAGTGAGCCTGCCGCCGCCATCGCGGGCAAGCCCGCTCCCACATGTGATCGCGTTCCAAGTGTGGGAGCGGGCTTGCCCGCGATGACGATATCGAAACCGCTATGTAGCTAAAGGATGCACAGCCATGCTCGAATCCCTGGAAAAAATGCTCGCCAAGGGCGTGGACAATTCACTGCTGCGCTTTGGCCTGGGCAAGGGTTATCTGGACCTGAAGGACAACGCAAAGGCGGCCGAGCATTTGCAGCGATGCGTCGAGTTCGATCCGAAGTACTCGGCGGCGTGGAAGTTGTTGGGCAAGGCGCGGCTGGGATTGGAAGATCGCGCGGCAGCACGCCTGGCATGGGAGAAGGGCATCGAAGCCGCCCAGGCCCATGGCGACAAACAGGCCGAAAAAGAAATGACGGTGTTCCTGAAGAAACTTGATCGCCAAACCTGAGGTGATCACCTGTGGGAGCTGGCTTGCCTGCGATGCAGACACCTCGGTATATCAGGCACTCCGAGGTGATGCTATCGCAGGCAAGCCAGCTCCCACATTTGATCTCCATTGGGCTGGAGGTCAGCGGTGAGTCAATACCACCGCGCCTCACCCGGCGGGCGTTTCTTGAAGCGCTTCATGCTCCACATGTACTGGCTTGGGTAAGCACCTACATAGCGCTCAACTACCTTGCTCATCGCCGCACAGGACGTCGCGGTGTCGGTGCTGTACATGTCCTCCGGCGCCGCTTCCAGGATCACCTTGTAGCCCGAGCCGTCCGGCAGGCGCAGGGCGTGCAGGAATACGCCAACGGCCTTGTGGCCCGCGAGCATGTTCGGCACGAACTTACTGGTGAGCGCCTGGGTGGCAAAAAACGGTACGAAGATCCCGGCGGACTCAGCCGGCTCCGGGTCGGCAGGAATGCCCACCTGGCCGCCTTTGCGCACTTCCTTGATCACACTGAGAATGCCTTCCTTGGTGGAAGCCGCCACGCGGTTGCCCAACTGCACGCGCTGCTTGCGCAACAACTCGTCCACGGCCTTGAGCTTGGGCGGGCGATAGAAAATGATCGGTTTGCACTGGCTGCAGTAGAAGTGGTTCAACACTTCCCAATTGCCTAGATGGCTGGTGATGCCCACCACGCCTTTGCCAGAAGCCAGGGCCTCGTGCAGCACTTCCAGGCCCTCGACTTCGCGGACCAGGTCGATGGAGCGCTGCGCCGGCCAGATCCACGCACAGGCGCTTTCAGTGAGGGACTTGCCGATATCCATCAGGCTGCGGCCCACCAGGCGCTCGCGCTCTGCCGGGTCCATGTCCGGGAAGCATTTGGAGAGGTTTATCCGCACTGTATCGCGGGAACGGTTGGGGGTTTTCCACATGATCCAGCCGATCCCTGTGCCGACGGCTTGTACAGCGCGCCAGGGCAGCAGGGCAAACAACCGAAGAGCGCCTACCAGCAAGGCGCCTTTAAACTTTTCCACAGTTCACTCCTGATCGTGTGTGGTGCGCAAAGCCGGCATTCTAACCGGCGTTGACCAAGTCCGCGTAACGGTCGCAGTCCTGAGTGTGGTCCATGACCATGCCCGAGGCCTGCATGAACGCGTAGCAGATGGTCGGCCCGACGAAGGTGAAGCCGGCCTTTTTCAAGGCTTTGCTCATGGCTTCGGCTTCGGGCGTGATCGCCGGGACGTCGCTGCGATCCTTGAAGTGATTGACCTTGGGTTTGCCGCCGACAAACGACCACAGCAACCCCACCGGGTCTTCCAGCGCCAGCCAGGCTGCGGCGTTGCGCCGGGTAGCGTTGAGCTTCAAGCGATTGCGCACGATGCCCGGGTCCTGCATCAGCACCTCGATTTCTTCATCGCTCAATTGCGCCAGACGCTGCGCGTCAAAGCCGAACAACACCTTTCGATAATGCTCGCGTTTGCGTAAAACGGTGATCCAGGACAGGCCTGCCTGGAACCCTTCGAGCAAAAGCAACTCGAACAAACCCTGCGCATCGCGCAGCGGCGTTCCCCACTCTTGATCGTGATATGCCATGTACAGCGGATCTTCAGAACACCAAAAGCAGCGTGGCATAAGGCTCCAGGGAGTGGTGGCGGGGCCGAATCGGGTATACTCCCGCTCTTTAAATCGCAGCCCAAGTAACAGGTGAATTTCGTGAGCCAGCCTACGCCAGCCGTGCGTACCTTCCAAGACTTGATCCTCGCCCTCCAGCAATACTGGGCCGAGCAAGGTTGTGTGGTACTTCAGCCCTACGATATGGAAGTAGGCGCCGGCACTTTCCACACCGCTACATTCCTGCGGGCCATTGGCCCGGAAACCTGGAACGCCGCTTATGTGCAGCCCAGTCGCCGCCCGACTGACGGCCGCTACGGCGAAAACCCGAACCGTCTGCAGCACTACTACCAGTTCCAGGTGGTATTGAAGCCCAACCCGGACAACTTCCAGGAGCTGTACCTGGGCTCGCTCAAGCATGTGGGCCTGGACCCACTGGTGCACGACATTCGTTTCGTCGAAGACAACTGGGAATCGCCAACACTGGGCGCCTGGGGCCTGGGCTGGGAAGTCTGGCTCAATGGCATGGAAGTGACGCAGTTCACCTACTTCCAGCAAGCCGGCGGCATCGAGTGCTACCCGGTCACCGGCGAAATCACCTATGGCCTTGAGCGGCTGGCCATGTACCTGCAAGGCGTGGACTCGGTCTACGACCTGGTGTGGGCTGACGGCCCGTTCGGCAAGGTGACCTACGGCGATGTGTTCCATCAGAACGAGGTGGAGCAGTCCACCTACAACTTCGAACACGCCAACGTCGACAAGCTGTTCGAACTGTTCGACTTCTATGAAAGCGAAGCCAAGCGCCTGATCGAACTCGACCAGCCGCTGCCGTTGCCAAGCTATGAAATGGTGTTGAAGGCGTCCCATACCTTCAACCTGCTGGATGCCCGCCGTGCCATCTCGGTTACTGCGCGCCAGCAATACATCCTGCGTGTGCGCACCCTGGCGCGTTCCGTCGCCCAAGCCTACCTGCTGGCTCGCGCCAAGCTGGGCTTCCCGATGGCAACCCCGGATTTGCGTGATGAAGTGTTGGCTAAGCTGGAGGCTGCACAATGAGTGCTCAAGATTTCCTGGTTGAACTGGGCACCGAAGAGCTGCCACCCAAGGCCCTCAATACCCTGGCCGATGCATTCCTGGCCGGTATCGAAAAAGGCCTGCAGACCGCAGGCCTGAAGTTTCAAGCCAAGAAGGTCTATGCCGCGCCGCGCCGCCTGGCGGTACTGTTGACCGCGCTGGAAACCCAGCAGCCGGACCGCAGCATCAACCTGGACGGCCCACCGCGCCAGGCGGCTTTCGACGCCGAAGGCAACCCGACCCAAGCCGCCCTTGGCTTTGCCAAGAAGTGTGGCGTGGAGTTGAGCGAGATCGACCAGAGCGGCCCGAAACTGCGTTTCAGCCAGGTCATCACCGGCAAGCCGACCGCCAGCCTGTTGCCGACCATTGTTGAAGACTCCCTGAACGACCTGCCTATTCCCAAGCGCATGCGCTGGGGTGCGCGCAAGGAAGAGTTCGTGCGTCCGACCCAATGGCTGGTGATGCTGCTCGGTGACCAGGTCATCGATTGCACCATCCTCGCCCAGAAGGCCGGTCGTGAGTCCCGTGGTCACCGCTTCCATCATCCAGAAAGCGTGCGTATCACTTCGCCGGCCAACTACCTCAACGACCTGCGCGCTGCTTATGTGCTGGCCGACGCCAGTGAGCGTCGGGAGCTGATCAGCAAGCGCACCGAAGAATTGGCCCGCCTGCAGGAAGGCACCGCCATCGTGCCGCCAAGCCTGCTGGACGAAGTGACCGCCCTGGTGGAATGGCCGGTGCCGCTGGTGTGCTCGTTCGAAGAGCGTTTCCTCGATGTGCCGCAAGAAGCCTTGATCACCACCATGCAGGACAACCAGAAATACTTCTGCCTGCTGGATGTGGACGGTAAGTTGTTGCCGCGTTTTATCACCGTGGCCAACATCGAAAGCAAAGACCCGCAGCAGATCATCGCCGGTAACGAAAAAGTCGTGCGCCCGCGCCTGACCGACGCCGAGTTCTTCTTCAAGCAAGACAAGAAGCAGAAGCTGGAAGATTTCAACCTGCGCCTGCAAAACGTGGTGTTCCAGGAAAAACTCGGCAGCGTCTACGACAAGGCCGTGCGTGTGTCCAAGCTGGCGGCCTACATTGCCCCACGTATTGGCGGTGATGCCGCATGGGCTGCGCGTGCCGGCTTGCTGTCCAAGTGCGATCTGGCCACCGAAATGGTCGGCGAGTTCCCTGAGATGCAAGGTGTTGCCGGTTACTACTACGCCCTCAACGACGGCGAGCCGGACGATGTCGCCCTGGCCCTGAACGAGCAGTACATGCCACGCGGTGCCGGTGCAGAACTGCCGACCACCCTGACGGGTGCGGCTGTGGCGATTGCCGACAAGCTCGATACGCTGGTGGGTATCTTCGGTATCGGCATGCTGCCCACCGGCAGCAAAGACCCGTATGCCCTGCGCCGTGCGGCATTGGGCGTGCTGCGTATCCTGATCGACAAGAAGCTGGACCTCGACCTGACCCAGGCCGTGGTATTCGCCGTCGGCCAGTTCGGCACCAAGGTCAAGCAAGCCGGCCTGGCCGAGCAAGTGCTGGAGTTCGTGTTCGACCGCCTGCGTGCGCGTTACGAAGACGAAGGCGTGGACGTTTCCGTCTACCTGTCGGTACGTGCCCTGCAACCGGGTTCGGCACTGGACTTCGACCAGCGTGTACAAGCCGTGCAAGCGTTCCGCAAGCTGCCGGAAGCCGATGCCCTGGCCGCCGTGAACAAGCGCGTGTCGAACCTGCTGAGCAAGGCCGATAACCTCGGCAGTGCCGAAGTCGACCCTGGCCTGTTTGCCGACGCCAAGGAGTTCTCGCTGAACTCGGCCATCGCCAAGGCAGAGAACGCCGTGAAGCCGCTGATCGCCGAGCGTGACTACGCGCAAGCGTTGGCGCGCCTGGCGTCTCTGCGTGAACCGGTAGACGCGTTCTTCGAAGCGGTGATGATCAATGCCGACGATGCCAGCGTGCGCAAAAACCGCTACGCGATGCTCGCGCGCCTGCGTGGTTTGTTCATCAATATCGCCGACATCTCCGTACTGGGCTGATCATGTTGAAACTGCTGATTCTCGATCGGGACGGGGTGATCAACTACGACTCCGACGCTTACATCAAGTCGGTGGAGGAGTGGATCCCGCTGCCCGGTTCGATCGAGGCCATCGCGCAGTTGAGCAAAGCCGGCTGGACGGTGGCCATCGCCACCAACCAGTCCGGCATCGCCCGCGGTTACTACGACATCGCGACCCTGGAGGCCATGCATACGCGTTTGCGCACGTTAGTGGCCGAGCAGGGCGGCGAGGTGGGGCTGGTGGTTTATTGCCCCCACGGGCCGGATGAGGGCTGCGATTGCCGCAAGCCCAAGCCTGGCATGTTGAAAATTATTGCAGAACATTACAAGGTGCCCTTGGCTGGGATATGGTTCGTCGGGGACAGCCTCGGTGACCTGGAGGCTGCCAAAGCCGTCGACTCTCAGCCAGTTTTGGTTAAAACCGGAAAAGGCGAAAAGACCCAGGCTAAAAACCTGCCGGTAGGCACCTTGATTTTTGACGATCTGGCGGCCGTTGCCGCAGAACTTATCAACAACTAGCCGCCCTCGACTTCCTGACCAAGGATTGTTCGGGAGTGCGCTTTTAACAGGCGGGCCGTGTCCCGCAACGGTAAATGCCGCCATGTCGATCTTGCAGGCCATCAGAACCTTTTTCTTTTACCTGCTGCTGGGCACCAGTTCGTTTCTCTGGTGCACCCTGAGCTTTTTTATTGCACCGTTCCTGCCCTTCAAGGCGCGCTATCGCTTTATCAACGTCTACTGGTGCCGCTGCGCGCTGTGGCTGAGCAAGGTGTTCCTGAATATTCGTTTCGAGGTCAAGGGCGCTGAAAACGTCCCTGATCAGCCGTGCGTGATTCTCTCCAACCACCAGAGCACTTGGGAGACGTTCTTCCTCTCGGCGTATTTCTCGCCGTTGAGCCAGGTGCTCAAGCGCGAGTTGCTGTATGTGCCATTCTTCGGCTGGGCCATGGCGATGTTGCGTCCGATCGCCATCGACCGGGACAACCCCAAGGCTGCGCTCAAGCATGTCGCCAAGAAGGGCGATGAGTTGCTCAAGGACGGTGTCTGGGTGCTGATCTTCCCTGAGGGCACGCGGGTCCCCTACGGCACAGTGGGCAAGTTCTCACGCGGTGGTACCGCCCTGGCGGTCAACGCCAACCTGCCTGTGCTGCCGATTGCGCATAACGCTGGCAAGTTCTGGCCCAAGACTGGCTGGGCTAAACGCCCAGGCACTATCACCGTAGTGATCGGCGAACCGATGTACGCAGAAGGCGAAGGACCACGTGCCATCGCCACCCTGAACGACCGCGCTGCGGCGTGGAATGAGGCGCAGCAACGGGCCATGGGCTCCCTGCCTCCGGAACCGGTGGTGGTGGAGACGCCGGCCGTTTGAGCATCTGTGGATAACCTGTGTACGCTTTGTTGGCGAATTGGCTTTTTTGCTTCATAACAAGCTGATTTACTTACATATTTCTGAAGCTCATAAAATTCAGAAAAACGTGCATAAGTTTTTTCTTCATAAAAAAACCGGTCCTTGTGACCGGTTTTTTATGCACAGCAGAAAAGCCGCTTTTTCAGTCCTCCAATAGCGGCAGCAACAGGATAAACGTCGAGCCCTTGCCTAGCTCACTTTCGCACACGATGCGCCCTCCGTGCCGTTCTACTACCGCTTTGACCATGGTCAGGCCCAACCCAAGACCTTCACTGCCCTGGGCCGAATCGAAACGTCGGTATTGGTTGAACAACTCCGGTAGATCCTTCGGCGCAATCCCCGGTCCCTGATCACTTATCCCGCATTCCAACCAGCCTTGCGCACTGCCATGCCTCAACGTGACGGTGGTGCCGGACGGGGAGTATTTGATCGCGTTCTCCAGCACATTGAACAACGCCCGGGTGAGCAGCGATTGGTCGGCATAGACCATGGCCTCATCCGCCTCATCCAGGTCGTGGACCAAATGGATGCCCTTCAACTGCGCAATCACCGCCACTTGATCAAAGGCGTCCATCACCAGCATGGCAAACAGGGTGGGCTGGAACTGGTAACCGTCCGCTTCAGCCTTGGCCAATTGCACAAAGGATTCGGTCAGGCTCAAGGCTCGCCGTACCTGCTGTTCGATCTGAGTAAACACCGGGGACTCCCCGTTGTGCACGTCCAGCAGGGCGAGGATCGCTGAATGCGGTGCACGCAGGTCGTGGGAAAGGAAACGCAGCATGGTCTCGCGGTGCTGCTGGGCTTCACGCTCCTTGCTAAGGTCCGTCAGGCTCAACAACCAGCCGAGGGCGAAATCCCCTTCGGCAGGCAGCAAAGGGGCCAGTTCCATGCGCAAACTGCGTTGGTGGATATCGCGAAACTCGACCAGTTCCAACGCCGACAGGGTAGGGCGTACGCCATTGTGCAGCGGGGGATAACCCAGATCGGCGAGCTGTTCGACGAGGTTTTCGCCGACCAGGTCATTGCCGAATACTTCACGGGCCACGCGGTTGGCCAACAGGATACTGCCCTGGGGATCGGTGATCAGGGTCGCTACCGGCAGGCACTCCAAGCCATCAGCCATAAAGCGCCGCGTATCGCGGGTACGGCTGACGGCTTGTTCAAGGGCAAAGATCCGCCCTTGCAGCACATCGCCCTTACTGGCGGGCGCACGACGACGTTCCGGAAGCACCTTGGGCTCGTTATCCAGGCGTGCCAGTTCCCAGCCAAAGTAGGCGAGGATTACGCTCAGACGTCGCCAATTCCAGATCAGGTAACTCAGCAACAAACCGATCAGGCACGCTGCGGGGCTCCACCAGTGGCCCAGGCGCAATAAGGCCCATGAGCCCAGCAAAGCCACGGCCATGCCTGCCAAGGTCATCCACAAGGCGTAGCGTGGGCGCACAAGCAGAAGGCCCAACAGCAGGGCCACCAGGGACGTTGCCAGCAACGCCGCCAGCCAGCCGGGCAAATCGACGATGCTGCGGCCCTGCAATAAACCATTCAGTACGTCCGCCTGGATCTCAACCCCCGCTGTGGTACCTACGGTGGAAGAGAGCGGCGTCACGAAACGATCGGCCATGCCATAGGCTGAGGCGCCGATCAGAACCAGCCGACCACGCAGCCACTCTGGAGGTACCTCGCCGCGCAATACGCTGACGTAGGACACACTGGGAAAATGGCCTGGTTCCGAAGTGAACGGCACACGGATTTCATGTTCCTGGTGCCAGTGACCTCCAGTAGGCTCTTGCGGCAGGCCCGGCATCGTCTCGGCTTGCTCGCTCATGGCGAATGCCAGCCACGCCAACTGAGGAAGCGTGCTACCCGGCGGGCCTTCGCGTAGGTACACGCTACGTACCACACCGTCGTTATCCGCTTCGACATTAATGTGCCCGATGCCCTTGGCGCATTTGAGCAGTGGCGACAACGGCGCTACGGAGACCTTGGGGCTGACACTGCTGTCCCCGGCGATGGGCAGCAGCACATTGCCGGCTTTGCATACGGCATCGGCCAGTCGTTGATCGTCACTACTGTTGCCGGGCTCACTAAAGATCACATCAAACAAAATGCCCGCTGGCTGTGCGGCGTTCAGGCGTTCAATCAGTTCGGCATGCACGTTGCGCGGCCAGGGCCACGGGCCGAGTGCTTCCAGGCTGGGCGTATCAATGGTCACCAGAACGATGCGTGGGTCTACCGGTAACGGCGTGAGGCGGCGCAGGCTGTCATAGAGCGGATTGTTGAGTGCCAGGCCCGCGCTCAAGGATAAGTAGGCGGTGAAGGGCAGGAGCACCAAACCGATCAACAGCCATTCACGAACCAGCCCATGAAACAAAAGCTGGGCCTGGGTAGGTTGGCGTTTTTCGGCTTTGCGCCAAAGGTTCACAGGGCTACCGCCAAGTGGGTGCCAAGAAGTTGATGGTCATTGAGTAAAGGTGTCATAAGCCCAGGATCCCTCTCCATGGGGTTGCGATGAAGTGCATACGGTGTTCTGAAACCAGTGAAGCTTATTTGGGTCTCATTGGAGGACTTCCCGCGACCTCGCAATGAACGATACCGTACATTGAAGCAGGCATAACGCACAGGCGAGGCGATCGGCACCGACCCTTTTCCTGACCGACAGGAGCCGGTATCTTTCTTTGAGGATCGTAGTGGTGGAGTGTACGGCGCTTTCAGCGTATCGAGAGATCCGAGCAACGTAGAATCCGTCCATAATTATTCAGATTCAGAGGCAGGCACTTGTACAGCATGTGCCTCCCATTCAAGCTCTCGTATTTTTGTAGGAAGGACCCCACCCATGCGTGTCGCAATACTGGATGACGAACCCGCGGAATTGCGACGGGTGGAACAGACACTGCGACAGATTCCCGGCCCGGCTGAACAGCCTTGGTCCCTGCATTTCTTTGAGCGCGGTGAAGATCTGCTGCGCCAGTTACGTCGGGAAACCTTTGACCTGCTGATTCTTGACTGGCAACTGCCGGACATTTCCGGGATCGCGTTATTGCGCTGGACTCGCGAGCACATGGAATCGCCCCCTGCCGTGATCATGCTCACCAGTCGCGATGCCGAGAGTGACATCGTAACGGCGTTGAATAGCGGGGCAGATGATTATGTCAGCAAGCCGTTTCGGCCCAACGAACTCAAAGCCCGAGTCAGCGCCGTCCTGCGGCGCCACGGATTGCAGAAGTCGGCTACCCAGGAAGTGCAAAGCTTTAACGATCTGACGTTCGACGATGCCGAACTGACTGTCACCCGAGCGGGCAAACCCATCAACCTGACAGAACGGGAATACCGTTTGGCAAGCTGTCTATTTGCCAACCTGGCCCGACCGTTGTCTCGCGAGTACCTGTATGAACGGTTCTGGAGCCACGAAGAAATGGTGTCGTCGCGGCCGTTGGACACGCATATCTACCGCCTGCGTAACAAGCTAGGGCTGACAGCTGATCGCGGTTGGCAGCTGTTGACGATCTATGGGTACGGGTATCGGTTGGAGAGTGTGACACCCGCCCCGCAAAGCTAAATATGCCGATGTTCCACGTGGAGCATTTGAAAATTCCGGGCTGCGAACCAATAAAAAAGGCCAACGCTAAGCGTTGGCCTTTTGTTTTTAGCTGATGTGCCTGATCAAAAGTCCAGGTTAGACACCGCCAAGGCATTGCTCTCAATGAAGTCACGACGAGGCTCGACCGCATCACCCATCAGGGTGTTGAAGATCTGGTCTGCGCCAATGGCGTCTTCGATGGTCACGCGCAGCATGCGACGCTGAGCAGGGTCCATGGTGGTTTCCCACAGCTGATCAGGGTTCATCTCGCCCAGACCTTTATAGCGCTGGATGGTATGACGCTTGGTGCTTTCCGCCATCAACCAGTCCAAGGCTTCCTTGAACTCCTTGACCTGCTTCTTGCGTTCACCACGCTGAATGTAAGCACCGTCGTCCAGCAGGGTGCTCAGTTGAGCGCCGAGGGTGACTACAGTTTTGTAGTCGTTGCTGCCGAAGAAGTCGCGGTTGAAGGTGACGTAGTTGGACAGGCCGTGGGAGATCAGTTCGACCTCTGGCAGCCATACGTTACGTTCACGGTCTTCACGCAGGCTGGCTTTGTATACCAGGCCAGACTTCTCCACCGTACGCAGGCGCACTTCGTACTGGGCCAGCCAATCTTGCATGGCGGCGTGATCGCCCAACTGCTCCAGGCTCACGGCTGGCAGGTAGATGAAGTGCTCGGTCAGCTCCTGAGGGTACAGGCGCGACAAACGCTTGAGCGTCTTCATGACCATACGGAAGTCGTTGACCAGTCGCTCCAGCGACTCACCCGAGATGCCCGGCGCTTCGTCATTCAGGTGCAGGCTCGCATCTTCAAGGGCCGATTGCGTCATGTACTCTTCCATGGCGTCGTCGTCTTTGATGTATTGCTCTTGCTTGCCCTTTTTCACTTTGTACAACGGCGGCTGGGCGATGTAGATATAGCCACGCTCAATCAGCTCCGGCAACTGACGGAAGAAGAAGGTCAGCAGCAGGGTACGGATGTGTGAACCGTCGACGTCAGCATCGGTCATGATGATGATGTTGTGGTAACGCAGCTTGTCGATGTTGTACTCATCGCGGCCAATACCGCAACCCAATGCGGTGATCAAGGTGCCGACTTCCTGGGAGGAAATCATCTTGTCGAAGCGGGCCTTCTCAACGTTGAGGATCTTGCCCTTCAACGGCAGGATGGCCTGGGTGCGACGGTTACGACCCTGCTTGGCGGAACCGCCAGCAGAGTCACCTTCCACCAGATACAGTTCGGAGAGGGCAGGGTCTTTCTCTTGGCAGTCAGCCAGTTTGCCTGGCAGGCCGGCGATATCCAGCGCACCTTTACGGCGGGTCATCTCACGGGCCTTACGTGCGGCTTCACGGGCGCGGGCAGCATCGATCATCTTGCCGACGACCAGCTTGGCTTCGTTCGGGTTTTCCAACAGGAAGTCGGAGAAGTACTTACCCATTTCCTGTTCAACCGCGGTCTTCACTTCTGAAGACACCAGCTTGTCTTTGGTCTGGGAGCTGAACTTCGGATCCGGTACCTTGACCGAGATAATCGCCGTCAGGCCTTCACGGGCATCGTCACCGGTGGTGGCGACTTTATGTTTCTTCGCCAAGCCTTCCGCTTCGATGTAGGTGTTCAGGTTACGCGTCAGCGCGGAACGGAAACCCACCAGGTGAGTACCGCCATCGCGTTGTGGAATGTTGTTGGTGAAGCACAACAGGTTCTCGTTGAAGCTGTCGTTCCACTGCAGGGCGATTTCCACGCCGATGCCGTCTTCACGCTGGATGTTGAAGTGGAACACCTGGTTGACCGCGGTCTTGTTGGTGTTCAGGTATTCAACGAACGCACGCAGGCCACCCTCGTACTTGAACAGCTCTTCCTTGCCGCTGCGCTCATCCTTGAGGACGATGCCGACACCGGAGTTAAGGAAAGACAGTTCACGAATCCGCTTGGCCAGGATGTCCCAGCTGAAGTGGATGTTCTTGAAGGTTTCTTCCGATGGCTTGAAGTGGATCTGGGTACCGGTGGTTTCACTGTCACCGACGATTTTCATCGGTTCCTGTGGTACGCCGTGGACGTAGGTCTGCTCCCAAATCTTGCCGCTACGGCGGACAGTGAGGATCAGTTCTTCGGACAGGGCGTTCACTACCGACACACCTACACCGTGCAGACCGCCGGATACTTTATAGGAGTTGTCGTCGAACTTACCGCCAGCGTGGAGCACGGTCATGATGACCTCTGCCGCCGAAACGCCTTCTTCTTTGTGCACGTCTACCGGGATGCCACGACCGTTGTCACGCACGGTGATGGATTCATCCGGGTGGATGATAATGCTGATGTCGTCGCAGTGACCGGCCAGAGCTTCGTCGATGGAGTTATCGACCACCTCGAACACCATGTGGTGCAGACCGCTACCATCATCGGTGTCGCCAATGTACATACCGGGACGTTTGCGTACGGCATCCAAACCTTTCAGCACTTTAATGCTGGTCGAGTCGTACGTGTTTTCTTCGCTCATGCCTTCACTCCCGATGGTCGTGGGTCTGGGTGATACGGCCTTGTTCCACGTGGAACAAAGCGACTGGCGTTTCCGTCTGCCAGCCTTCCCTCAATAATTCGTGGTCTACACAGGTGATAAACACCTGGCAGCGTAAGTCTTCCAACAAGCGGCATAGCGAGCGGCGATGCTGCTCGTCGAGTTCCGACGGCAAGTCATCCACCAAATAAATACATTGACCGCGTCGAGCCTGGCTAACCAAATGGCCTTGCGCGATACGCAACGCACAGACCACCAACTTCTGCTGGCCGCGGGACAATATATCCGCAGCATTGTGTGCACCTAATCTAAGGCGCAAATCAGCGCGCTGGGGGCCGGCCTGGGTGTGTCCGATTTGCTGATCCCGTTGCAAGGACGTTGCGAGCACCGCATTCAGCTCACGTTCTTTGTCCCAACCCCGGTAATAACTCAGCGTCAGCCCCTCAAGGTCCAATAACTCGCTCAAGGTCTGCTCAAAGACTGGTTTCAAGGCTTTGATATAGGCGCGGCGGTATTCATCTATTTCGTCGCTGGCCAGGCACAGTTCACGGTCCCAGGCTGCTTGCGAAGCGGCGTCAAGTGTACCATGCCGCAGCCATGAGTTCCGCTGCCGCAGGGCCTTCTGCAGGCGCTGCCAAGTGGCCATGAAGCGTGGTTCCACGTGGAACACGCCCCAGTCGAGAAACTGCCGACGGATTTTCGGGGCCCCCTCCAACAATCGAAAGCTGTCGGGGTTGATCAGTTGCAACGGCAGGATCTCTGCCAGTTGCGCTGCGCTGCGCGCATTTTGCCCGTCGATTCGGATCTGAAATTCGCCACCGCGATCACGCGATATCCCCAGGCTGCTATGACCGCCCTCAGCCAGTTCCACTTGGCCAAATACGGTACAGGCCAATTGTTCATACTGAATCACGGGCAACAAACGGGCACTGCGGAAGGAACGCGCAAGCCCCAGCAGGTGGATGGCTTCCAGCACGCTGGTTTTACCACTGCCGTTGGCGCCATGGAGGATGTTGATGCGGGGGGAAGGGGAGAAGGTCACCGGGTGCAGATTGCGCACCGCGGTGACCGAGACGCGACTAAGGGACATCTAGCTTCTGCTGAGCATGATTACAGGCGCATCGGCATGACAACGTAAGCCGAGTCGTCGTTGTCAGATTCTTGCACCAAGGCGCTGCTGTTGGAGTCCGACAGGATCAGACGAACCTGTTCGGTGGTCATGACACCCAGCACGTCCAACAGGTAGCTCACGTTAAAGCCGATTTCCAGCGATGCGCCGTTGTAGTCGACACCCACTTCTTCTTCCGCCTCTTCCTGTTCCGGGTTGTTGGCCTGGATTTTCAGTTGGCCGTTGGCCAGCTGCAGGCGAATACCACGGTACTTTTCGTTGGACAGAATCGCAGTACGGCTGAAGGCTTCACGCAGGGCCTGACGATCACCGACGACCAGCTTGTCGCCACCTTTAGGCAACACACGCTCGTAGTCCGGGAACTTGCCGTCGACCAGCTTGGAGGTGAAGGTGAACTCGCCGGTGGTGGCACGAATGTGGTGCTGGCCCAACACGATACTGACGTTGCCGTCCGGCTCGGTGAGCAAACGCGCCAGTTCAAGGATACCTTTGCGTGGAACAATCACCTGGTGACGATCTGGCTGACCGATATCGGCACGCATCGAGCACATTGCCAGACGGTGACCGTCGGTGGCCACGGCGCGGATGATGCCTTCCGATACTTCCAGCAGCATACCGTTGAGGTAGTAACGCACGTCCTGCTGAGCCATAGCGAAGCTGGTGCGCTCGATCAAACGACGCAGCTTGCTTTGCTCCAGGCTGCACGTCAGCGAGCCCGGCCCTTCTTCTACGGTTGGAAAGTCATTGGCCGGCAAGGTCGACAGGGTGAAACGGCTACGGCCTGCCTTGACCACCAACTTCTGCTCATCCACCTTGATGTCGATCAGCGCATCGTTGGGCAGGCTTTTGCAGATATCCATCAGCTTGCGCGCCGGCACGGTGATCTCGCCCGGTTCGGCGGGCTCTTCGAGCTGGACGCGACCCACCAGTTCGACTTCCAGGTCGGTACCGGTCAAGGACAACTGCTGCCCCTCGACCACCAGTAATACGTTGGAAAGCACCGGCAAGGTCTGTCGGCGCTCGACGACGCCTGCGACCAGTTGCAGGGGTTTCAACAGGGCTTCGCGTTGAATGGTGAAATGCATGGTCTAGTCCCTTGCCTTAATAAGCTGCGCTGGTGTCATCACGTAGTCAGTGTACGCAGCAGGTTCTTGTAGTCCTCGCGAATATCCGCGTCGGATTCCTTAAGTTCATTGATCTTGCGGCATGCATGCAAGACCGTGGTGTGGTCGCGTCCGCCAAACACATCACCGATTTCCGGCAGGCTGTGGTTGGTCAACTCTTTGGAGAGGGCCATGGCAACCTGGCGTGGACGTGCGACCGAGCGCGAACGGCGCTTGGACAGCAGGTCGGAAATCTTGATCTTGTAGTACTCGGCCACGGTGCGCTGGATGTTATCCACACTCACCAGCTTGTCCTGCAAGGCCAACAAGTCTTTCAAGGACTCGCGAATCAGCTCGATGGTGATATCGCGGCCCATGAAGTGCGAGTGGGCGATGACCCGCTTGAGCGCGCCTTCCAGCTCACGCACGTTAGAACGGATGCGTTGGGCGATGAAGAACGCAGCATCGTGCGGTAGATCGACTTTAGCCTGGTCGGCTTTCTTCATCAGGATCGCAACGCGGGTTTCCAGCTCGGGTGGCTCGACTGCAACCGTCAGGCCCCAGCCGAAACGCGACTTCAGACGTTCTTCCAGGCCTTCGATTTCCTTCGGGTAACGGTCACTGGTCAAGATGACCTGCTGGCCACCTTCGAGCAGGGCGTTGAAGGTGTGGAAGAACTCCTCTTGGGAACGTTCCTTGCGAGCGAAGAACTGAATGTCATCGATCAACAAGGCATCAACGGAGCGGTAGAAACGTTTGAACTCGTTGATTGCGTTGAGCTGCAAAGCCTTGACCATGTCGGCCACGAAGCGCTCCGAATGCAGGTAAACCACCTTGGCATTCGGGTTCTTCTTTAATAGGTGGTTACCGACGGCGTGCATCAAGTGCGTCTTACCCAAGCCTACGCCGCCATAAAGGAAGAGCGGGTTGTAACCATGCTTGGGGTTATCGGCGACCTGCCAAGCGGCCGCTCGGGCCAGCTGGTTGGACTTGCCTTCGACAAAGTTCTCGAAGGTAAACGTGCGGTTCAGGTAACTGGTGTGCTTGAGCGCGCCTTCTACCTGCACAGTACGTTGCTCGGAGCGCACAGGTGCCTGTTGGGAGCTGGCACCGGCCATCGGGTCGAAGCTGTCGCGGGACGGCTCCTCATTCTCTGGCACATTTTTGCGCGAGGACGGCTTGGACGGCGCAGCTGTCGGTGCAGGTGCTGCGGCGACAGGCGCCACTGCGGCCTGGGCTTGCGACGCGGCGGCGGCCAATGGCGCATTCGGCGCGGCGCGGGGAGCCGAGCTGCGCTTGCTGCCTATTAATAAGGAGAGAGCAGGCGCCAGACCGTTGCCATGTTCGTCGAGCAATTCGAGAACGCGGCCCAGGTACTTCTCGTTGACCCAGTCGAGGACAAAACGATTGGGCGCATAGACACGCAACTCGTCGCCTTCGGCTTCGACCTGTAGCGGACGGATCCAGGTGTTGAATTGCTGGGCAGGCAGCTCATCGCGCAAAAGCTCCACGCACTGCTGCCAAAGTTCCACTGACACGGATATCCCCTAAGTTGAAAGCCGGTGAGGCAAAAACAGCCGCCATTGTAGCGGCCAGCCGTCCACTTATCCACATGTAGGTTGCTCACAGGCCACCCAAAATCAATGCCTTAACCGCTAAAAAGGCGACCAGTGGTCTGTGCATAAGCTCTGTGGATAAACCCACCTGAGCTCGTTGCACAAGTGGGGTCAAAAGTCTGTGGGTAACTGGCCTGTGGATAACTACCCGTTCCACACACAGCTTATCCGATAGCGCAGCACAGGCAGAGCACCGCTTCTCCCCCGTGTTGTCATTCTCTGTACAACACGTGGAACAAGGGCTCAAAGCAGTTATCCACAGACGATCGTGTCCCTAGCTTTTATAAGCTTTACAGAAAAGCTTTAAATAACTTCCTTCTTTATTTTTATATCTATCGCATGCCGGATGGAAGCCAAACGGGGAGAAGGGCGTCAGGACCCCCTCGACATCTAATTAAAGGAAAAGCTGGTTGGAAATTGACCTAGAGGCTTGCTTTCTCTAGAATCGCCGGTCTCTTAAAACGGGGGCCATTCCGGCCCGTTGTGGACGAACCAGGTAACAACGCCATGAAACGTACTTTCCAACCAAGCACCATCAAACGCGCCCGTACTCACGGCTTCCGTGCTCGCATGGCTACCAAGAACGGCCGTGCTGTCCTGTCGCGTCGCCGCGCCAAAGGTCGTGCGCGTCTGGCAGTTTGATAATCCGGTACTGGTGGTGAGTCAGGACTTCAGTCGGGAAAAGCGTCTGCTAACCCCCCGGCATTTCAAGGCAGTCTTTGACTCCCCCACCGGCAAGGTTCCGGGGAAAAATCTCCTGCTCCTTGCGCGTAACAACGATCTTGATCACCCCCGTCTCGGGTTGGTGATCGGCAAGAAGAGCGTAAAGCTCTCCGTTGAGCGCAATCGCCTCAAGCGTCTGATGCGCGAATCGTTTCGCCTCCACCAGGACACTCTGGTTGGTTGGGATATTGTTATCGTCGCGCGCAAAGGCTTGGGTGATGTAGAAAACCCCGAATTGATTCAGCATTTCGGCAAGCTCTGGAAACGTTTGGCGCGTACCCACAAGCCAGCACCAGCAGTCAGCACCGAAACTGTAGGGGTAGACAGCCTTGATGCGTAAACTGGCAATCGTTCCGATCCAGTTTTATCGCTATGCCATTAGTCCTCTGATGGCCAGTCACTGTCGTTTCTACCCCAGTTGTTCCTGCTACGCGTTAGAGGCCATAGAAAATCATGGTCTTCTGCGCGGTGGCTGGCTGACCTTTCGTCGTTTAGGTCGCTGTCATCCGTGGAATCCCGGTGGTTATGACCCGGTTCCACCTATCCCTACCTCCCGTTCTTCTTCGATGGCCGAGTAATCATGGATATTAAACGCACAATCCTGATCGTCGCCCTGGCAATCGTGTCCTATGTCATGGTCCTTAAATGGAACCAGGACTACGGTCAGGCTGCCCTGCCGACTCAGAATGTTGCTACCAATCAGGCTGCGCCGGCTATTCCGGACACCCCGCTGGGTAACAATGCGTCCGCGAGTGCCGATGTACCCAGCGCGAATGGCGAGACAAGTGCCCCGTTAGAAACGCCAGTGGTCACCAACAAAGACCTCATCCACGTGAAAACGGATGTGCTCGAGTTGGCTATCGACCCACAGGGTGGTGATATCGCACAGCTGAAGCTGCCGCTGTATCCACGTCGCCAAGACCATCCGGATGTGCCGTTCCAACTGTTTGATAACGGCGGTGAACGTACTTATCTGGCACAAAGCGGCCTGACTGGTACCAATGGTCCGGATGCACGTGCTACCGGTCGTCCGGTTTATTCGACCGAACAAAAGACTTATCAACTGGCAGACGGCCAGAACCAGTTGAACGTCGACCTGAAATTCAGCCTCGACGGTGTCAACTACATCAAGCGTTTCAGCTTTACCCGCGGTTTGTACGATTTGAAGGTCACTTACCTGATCGACAACACCAGCGACAAAGCCTGGAGCGGCAACCTGTTTGCCCAGCTCAAGCGTGACGCCAGCTCCGATCCGTCTTCCAGCACCGCCACCGGCACCGCTACTTACCTGGGCGCCGCCCTGTGGACAAGTAACGAGCCGTACAAAAAAGTGTCGATGAAAGATATCGACAAGGGCACGCTGAAAGAAACCGTCCAAGGTGGCTGGGTAGCGTGGCTGCAGCACTATTTCGTGACCGCCTGGATTCCGAACAAGGGTGACGCGAACCTGGTTCAAACCCGCAAGGACAGCCAGGGCAACTACATCATTGGCTTCACTGGCCCGGCGTTGACCGTCGCTCCAGGTGCCAAGGCTGAAACCAGCGCTACCCTGTACGCCGGCCCTAAAAGCCAGGCGGTACTGAAAGAGTTGTCCCCAGGCCTGGAATTGACTGTGGACTACGGCTTCCTGTGGTTCATTGCCCAGCCGATCTTCTGGCTGTTGCAACATATCCACAGCATCGTGGGTAACTGGGGCTGGTCGATCATCTTCCTGACCATGCTGATCAAAGGGCTTTTCTTCCCTCTGTCGGCAGCCAGCTACAAGTCGATGGCGCGTATGCGTGCCGTGGCCCCGAAACTGGCCGCGTTGAAAGAACAACATGGTGATGACCGGCAGAAAATGTCGCAAGCCATGATGGAGCTGTACAAGAAAGAGAAGATCAACCCGTTGGGTGGATGCTTGCCGATTCTGGTGCAGATGCCGGTGTTCCTCTCGTTGTACTGGGTACTCCTGGAAAGCGTGGAAATGCGTCAGGCGCCGTTCATGCTGTGGATAACGGACCTGTCTATCAAAGACCCATTCTTTATCCTGCCGATCATCATGGGCGCGACGATGTTTATCCAGCAGCGTCTGAACCCAACCCCGCCGGATCCGATGCAGGCCAAGGTAATGAAAATGATGCCAATCATCTTCACCTTCTTCTTCCTGTGGTTCCCTGCTGGCTTGGTACTGTACTGGGTGGTCAACAACGTGTTGTCGATCTCTCAACAGTGGTACATCACACGTAAAATCGAAGCGGCTACCAAAAAAGCCGAGGCGTAATTTACTCTGTGGATAACCACTCAAGACGCCCCCTAGTGGGGCGTTTTGCTTTCCGTCACTTTTGTTCTGGAAACCTGCTGATGAGCGCTCCTCGTGAAACCATCGCTGCTGTCGCTACCGCTCAAGGTCGGGGCGGCGTCGGCATCGTTCGAATTTCCGGGCCATTGGCGGGCGTGGCAGCCAAGGCTATCAGCGGCCGGGAGCTGAAACCCCGTTATGCCCATTACGGCCAGTTCCTGGATGCCGACCACAGCGTATTGGACGAGGGGCTGGCCATCTATTTTCCAGGGCCAAACTCGTTCACCGGTGAGGATGTCCTTGAACTACAAGGGCACGGTGGTCCTGTGGTGTTGGACATGCTGCTGCAGCGCTGCTTGCAATTGGGTTGCCGCCTGGCCAGACCAGGGGAATTCAGCGAACGCGCATTCTTGAACGATAAGCTCGACCTGGCCCAGGCCGAAGCCATCGCCGATTTGATCGAAGCCAGTTCTGCACAGGCTGCACGTAACGCATTGCGTTCATTGCAGGGGGCTTTTTCCCTGCGTGTGCATAACTTGACCGAGCAACTGATCAGCCTGCGCATCTACGTCGAAGCCGCGATTGATTTTCCGGAAGAAGAAATAGACTTCCTGGCGGATGGCCATGTATTGGCGATGCTGGATAAAGTCCGCGATGAGTTATCCACAGTGCTGCGCGAAGCCGGGCAGGGCGCCTTGCTGCGCGATGGTATGACGGTGGTGATTGCCGGCCGGCCCAATGCCGGCAAATCCAGCCTGCTCAATGCTCTGGCAGGGCGCGAGGCGGCCATCGTCACCGAGATCGCCGGCACTACCCGGGATATCTTGCGTGAACATATCCACATCGACGGTATGCCGCTGCACGTGGTCGACACCGCTGGTCTACGCGATACCGACGACCAGGTGGAAAAGATCGGCGTGGAACGTGCGCTCAAGGCGATCAGCGAAGCCGATCGTGTGTTGCTGGTGGTGGATGCCACTGCACCTGAAGCTGTGGATCCTTTTGCCTTGTGGCCGGAATTTCTTGAACAACGGCCAGACCCGGCCAAAGTCACCTTGATCCGTAACAAGGCCGACCTTACGGGTGAAGCCATCGCCCTGGAAACCAGTGAAGATGGCCACGTCACTATCAGCTTGAGCGCGAAATCGGCCGGCGAGGGTCTGGAATTGCTGCGAGAGCACCTTAAAGCCTGCATGGGCTACGAACAGACCTCGGAAAGCAGCTTCAGTGCGCGGCGCAGGCACCTGGAAGCGCTGCGTCATGCCAGCGCGGCCCTGGAGCACGGGCGGGCCCAGCTGACCTTGGCGGGGGCTGGGGAGCTGCTGGCTGAAGATTTGCGTCAGGCGCAGCAGCTGCTGGGTGAAATCACCGGCGCTTTCAGCTCGGATGATTTGCTGGGGCGGATTTTCTCCAGCTTTTGCATTGGCAAATAGCCGAGTTATCCACATCGTCTACCAGTTGTAAGACACCGTACCGAGCAAGGTACGGCTGTCGCCCACCGACGTGCGGTAATCAGCCCATACGTTGCCCAGCGACGTATGTTGCTGGACGTTCCACCCCACTGCCGCCGAGCACCAGCATCCACTTGAGGACCTGGCGCCGCTGTTGCGTGGTGGATAACGCGCGGCGTGTGAGGTCAGGGGACAGGGCACCAAGGCTGCGCTGCAACTGCTCCATCTGGTTCCAAGCCGCCTGGTGGGATGGGTCACGATTAAGCCACTGCTGCCAGGCTTGATGTTGTGCGGGCGTCGGTGGTTGCGACTGAAATTGCACATACCAACTGGCAGCGGCCTCGAACGTCTTGCGGTCGGGGCTGACCATTACCGGTTGGCCATGATCAGGGAGCATTCGGTGAGGGCGCGGATCATGTGTTTCTTCACCGTGGTCAGCGATACCTGCAGTTGATCGGCGATCTGTTGATAAGTCAGCCCTTCAATCTGTGCGAGCACGAAAATTCGCCGTGCCCGCTCACCCAGGCCAGACAGCGCTTTATCCACAGCCACCAGGGTTTCGATGATGATTGCCTTGTCTTCTTCACTGATAGCTGTGGTTTCGGGACGCTCTGCCAGGGTTTGCCTGTAGGCCTGCTCGATGGCGTTCCGGCGATACCGGTCAATCACCAGGCCCCTCGCGATGGTGGCCAGATAGTCCCGTGGTTCGAGGATCTGCGCCGCATGTCGTCCACCGAGCATGCGCACGAACGTATCGTGGGCCACATCGGCTGCATCGCTGGCGTTATGCAATTTTCCCTTGAGCCATCCGCGCAATCACGAATGGTGCTGTTCATAGATGTGCTGGACCGCTGCGGTATGTGAGGAGGAAGGCATAGGCGCGACAAGGTAGGTTAATGATAATCGCTATTATTAACTGGCCCAGTGTTTTCCCACAATAGATCTGTTTTTGTCCCACCCGGGATTAATTCCCAGCTTTGCCGTGGACGAAATCGGCCGTTTCTGTGGATTAAGCCCTGTGAATAACCGCGGTTGTGCCCAGTTGATAACAGGGCCTGAAACCTAAGTAAAAACCCATCTGTGGATAACCAGTCGTTTAATCCACAGGCTTAAAGCACTTATCCAAGGGCCTCATCGGCAGATGACCACAACGTTTTGAATCGCTGTACACATTGAAAATAAAGGCCTGCAGAGATCTATCCACAGAAATGTTGCTCAGTATAAATAAACA
>NZ_WJZM01000079.1:0-24580 GCF_021609545.1 Pseudomonas sp. PA-1-6B | reverse complement strand
GTGGGCGATGATCGAACGCAAGTTGTAAAGGTAAAAATGCAGGCATAAAAAAACCGCTTCCGGTGAGGGAAGCGGTTTTTCACATCTGCGCTATCAGAACAACTTCAACGGTGGTGCTTGTTCTTTCAACGGCTCGTTCTTCGCAGTCTGCTCGTTCCAGCCACCGCCGAGGGCCTTGTACAGGTTGACCTCGCTGGTGAGCTGCGCCAGGCGGTCGGTGATCAGCGATTGCTGGGCACTGAACAGTTGGCGCTGGGCGTCGAGGAAGGTCAGGTTGCTGTCGACACCAATGCGGTAGCGACGCTCGGCCAGCCGGTAGTAATCCTGGTTAGCCTCGACGAAGCCGCGTTGGGCATCCAGTTGCTGCTTGTAGGTCGCACGCGCGGCCAAGCCGTCGGAGACTTCCTGGAAGCCGGTCTGGATGGCCTTCTCATAGTTGGCCACGTTGATCTCTTTCTGGATCTTCGAGTAGTCCAGGCTTGCGCGCAGGCTACCGGCGTTGAAGATCGGGATGTTGATCTGCGGGGCAAACGCCCAGGTCCCCGAACCGCCTTTGAACAGGCCACCCAGGGTAGGGCTGGCAGTGCCGGCGCTGGCGGTCAGGCTGATGCTCGGGAAGAATGCCGCACGGGCCGCGCCGATGTTGGCGTTGGCCGCCTTGAGGTTGTACTCGGCCTGCACAATGTCGGGACGACGTTGCAGCAGGTCCGATGGCAACCCGGCCGGCACTTCGCTGAGCAGGTCATCGGACAGCGGCTTGCTGGCGATATTCGCCGGCAGGCCGGTGCCCAGCAGCAGGGTCAGGCTGTTTTCGTCCTGGGCCACCTGGCGGGTGTAGCGGGCCAGTTGCACGCGGGCGTTTTCCACCGAGGTGCGTGCCTGGCTGAGGTCGAGGGCCGAGGCCACGCCGACTTCATTGCTGCGCGAGGTGAGCTTGTAGCTCTGCTCGAAGGCCGCCAGGGTGTCCTGGGTCAGCTTGAGCAGCTCCTTGTCGGCCTGCCAGGTCAGGTAGGCATTGGCTACGCTGGCCACCAGGCTGATTTGGGTGCTGCGACGTGCTTCTTCAGTGGCGAAGTACTTCTGCAGCGCTTCTTCACTGAGGCTGCGCACGCGACCGAACAGGTCCAGCTCATAAGAGCTGATCCCAAGGCCTGCCGAGTACTGGCTGGCGATGGTCGATTCGCCGGTCTGCGACAGCTTGGCCGGGGTGCGCGAGCGGCTGCCGTTACCGGTGGCCGACACGGCCGGGAACAGGTCGGCACGCTGGATTTGATATTGCGCTGCATAGGCGTCGATGTTCAGCGCCGCGACACGCAGGTCACGGTTGTTCACCAACGCGGTCTGGATCAGCTGTTGCAGGGCAGGGTCATGGAAAAACTGCTTCCAGCCTTGCTCGGCAGCGGCCTGGCTCGGCGCCTGGGCCGACGAATACGCCGGCCCCTGCGGGAACTGCGCGGCCACCGGCGCATCGGGACGCTGATAGTCAGGTATCAGCGAGCAGCCACTGAGCACGAATGCGGTGACGGCTAGGGAAAGTAGCGACTTGCTCATTGGCCAGCCTCTTTAGGAGTTTCAGTAGTGTCTTTCTTTTTGCGTTCGCCAGCGGCGGATACCGTTGCGTAGAACAGCGGTACCCAGAAGATCGCCAGAACTGTGGCCGTGATCATACCGCCGATCACGCCGGTACCGATCGCATGCTGGCTGCCTGAGCCGGCGCCCGTGGAGATCGCCAGCGGCAATACGCCGAGCATGAACGCCAACGAGGTCATGATGATCGGGCGCAGACGCATGCGGGACGCTTCGATAGCCGCCTCGACGATGCCTTTGCCTTGCTCGTGCAGTTCCTTGGCGAACTCAACGATGAGGATGGCGTTTTTCGCCGCCAGGCCCACCGTCACCAACAGGCCCACCTGGAAGAACACGTCGTTGGACAAGCCGCGCATGCTGGTGGCGATCAACGCACCGATCACACCCAAAGGTACAACCAGAATCACCGCGATCGGAATCGACCAGCTTTCGTACAGTGCTGCCAGGCACAGGAACACAACCAGCAGCGACAGTGCGTACAGCGCTGGCGCCTGGGAACCGGAAAGGCGTTCTTCGTACGACAGGCCTGTCCAGGCATAACCGATACCGGCCGGCAGTTCTTTGGCAATGCGTTCGACTTCGGCCATCGCATCACCGGTACTGTAGCCAGGTGCCGGGGTACCGAGGATTTCCATCGCCGCTACACCGTTGTATCGCGAAAGCTTGGGCGAACCGTAGATCCACTGGCCCGACGAGATGGCCGACAGCGGCACCATTTTCCCGTCGTTGCTGCGCACGTACCATTTGTCCAGGTCTTCGGGCGACATCCGGCTGGCGGCGTCGCCTTGCACATACACCTTCTTCACGCGACCACGGTCGATGAAGTCGTTGATGTAGCTACCACCCAAGGCAATGGCCAGGGTCTGCTGGATATCGGCGAGGCTGATGCCTTGGGCACTGGCCTTCTCGTCGTCAACGGTCAGCTCGTACTGCGGCTCATCGTTCACGCCGTTAGGGCGCACGCCGGCCAGCACCTTGCTTTGTGCCGCAGCGCCCAGGAACTGGTTACGTGCAGCCATCAGCTTGTCGTGGCCGACGCCACCCTGGTCTTGCAGGAACACGTCGAAACCGGTGGCGTTACCCAGCTCCAGCACCGAAGGCGGCACGATGGCGAAAACCATGGCGTCCTTGAAGGCCCCGAAGAAGTAACCCTGGGCACGCTTGGCCACTTCGAACACCGACTGGCTCGAATCACGCTCATCCCACGGCTTGAGCATCACGAACGCAAGCCCGGAGCTCTGGCCACGACCGGCGAAGTTGAAGCCGTTCACGGTAAACACCGACTTCACCGCCTTGCCTTCGCCTGGCTCGCCTTCCTTGTCGTTCAGCAGGAAGGCGCGCATGTCGTCGACGACTTTCTGCGTGCGCTCAGCCGAAGCACCGACCGGTGTCTGCACCTGGGCGAAGATCACACCCTGGTCTTCCTCAGGCAGGAACGCGCTTGGAATACGGGTGAACATCCAGATCATGCCGGCCAGGATCAGCGCGTACACCAGGAATGCCGGGATCTTGTGCTTGATCATGCCGCCCACGCCGCGCTCGTACTTGAGTACGCCACGGTCGAAGGTGCGGTTGAACCAGCCGAAGAAGCCGCGCTTGGGCTGGCCGTGTTTTTCCGGATCAATCGGCTTGAGCATGGTGGCGCACAAAGCCGGGGTGAAGATCAGGGCAACCAGCACCGACAACGCCATCGCCGAAACGATGGTGATGGAGAACTGCCGGTAGATCACACCGGTGGAACCACCGAAGAATGCCATCGGCAGCAGTACCGCCGACAGTACCAGGGCAATACCCACCAGGGCGCCCTGGATCTGGCCCATGGACTTGATCGTTGCTTCCTTGGGCGACAGGTGCTCTTCGGCCATTACCCGTTCGACGTTTTCCACCACGACGATGGCATCGTCCACCAGCAAGCCGATGGCCAGGATCATGCCGAACATGGTCAAGGTGTTGATGGTGAAGCCGCACGCGGCCAGGATCCCGAAGGTACCCAGCAATACCACCGGTACGGTCATGGTGGTGATGATGGTGGCACGGAAGTTCTGCAGGAACAGGAACATCACCAGGAACACCAGCACGATCGCTTCGACCAGGGTGTGAACCACACCGGAGATCGATTCGGTCACGACCGGGGTGGTGTCATAGGGCACCACCGCCTTCATGCCAGGCGGGAAGAACGGCTCCAGGGACTTCACTGTTTCGCGGATGGCCTTGCCAGTGTCCAGTGCGTTGGCACCGGCCGCCAGCTTGATCGCCATACCCGAGGCCGGCTTGCCGTTGAACTGTGCACTGATGCTGTAGTTCTGGCCGCCCAGTTCGATGCGCGCGACGTCACCCAGGCGAACCTGCGAGCCGTCGGTGTTCACCTTCATCAGAATCTTGGCGAATTCTTCAGTGCTTTGCAGGCGCGTCTTGCCGATGATCGTGGCGTTCAGCTGGGTGCCGGGCAGGGCAGGCAGGCCGCCCAGTTGGCCGGTGGCCACCTGCACGTTCTGGGCCTTGATGGCATTGCTGACGTCCACTGGCGTGAGCTGGTAATTGTTCAGTTTGGCCGGGTCGAGCCAGATACGCATGGCGTACTGCGAACCGAACACCTGGAAGTCACCCACCCCCGCGGTACGGGAGATCGGGTCCTGGATGTTGGACACGATGTAGTTGGAGAGGTCGTCCTTGGTCATGCTGCCGTCTTCCGACACCAGACCGATCACCATCAGGAAGTTCTTCACCGACTTGGTCACGCGGATACCCTGTTGCTGCACTTCTTGCGGCAGCAGTGGGGTGGCCAGGTTGAGCTTGTTCTGTACCTGGACCTGAGCGATATCCGGGTTGGTACCCTGGTTGAACGTCACGGTGATGGTCATGCTGCCGTCGGAGTTACTGTCCGAGGAGACATAACGCAGGTTGTCGATACCGTTGAGCTGTTGCTCGATGACCTGCACCACGGTGTCCTGCACGGTTTGTGCGGAAGCGCCCGGGTAGGTCACCTGGATATCAATGGCCGTTGGCGCAATGGCCGGGTATTGGTTGATGGGCAACTTCAGGATCGAGAGTGCCCCGACCAGCATGATCACCAGGGCAATTACCCAGGCGAAAATGGGACGGTCGATAAAAAATTTCGACATGGATTACTCCCCTTGACCAGCAGCGGCAGCAGGCGCTGCGGCAGTACCGGCGGGTTTAGCGTTGGAGGCTTCCGTGACCTTCACCTCGGCGCCTGGCTTGACGTACTGCAAGCCTTCGGTGATGACGCGGTCACCGGCATTGAGGCCTTTTTCCACCAGCCAGTAGGCCCCGGCGGTACGGTTGGCAACCAGTTCGCGTTGCTCGACCTTGTTGTCCTTGTTCACGATCAGCGCTGTCGGAATGCCACGCAGGTCACGGGTCACGCCTTGTTGCGGAGCCAGGATGGCCTTGCTGTTCACACCGGCCAGCAACTGGGCGTGTACGAACATGCCCGGCAGCAGCACGTGGTCAGGGTTGGGGAACACGGCACGCAGGGTCACGGAACCGGTGGTCTGGTCGACCGACACTTCGGAGAACTCCAGCTTGCCGTCCTGGGCGTAGGCCGTGCCGTCTTCCAGGGTCAGCTTGACCTTGGCAGCGTTGTCGCCGGCTTTTTCCAGTTGGCCGCTGGCCAGGTCGCGACGCAGCTTGAGCATTTCAGCTGAAGATTGCGTGACGTCGACGTAGATCGGGTCCAGTTGCTGGATCACCGCCATGGCGTCGGCCTGGCCATTGCTGACCAGTGCGCCTTCGGTGACCGAAGAACGGCCAATACGCCCGGAGATCGGCGCGTACACCTTGGTGTAGCGCACGTTGATCTGGGCGGTTTGAACGTTTGCCTCGGCAGTCATGCGGTTGGCAACGGCGGTGTCGTATTCCTGACGGCTGACGGCTTGCTCATCGACCAATTGCTTGTAGCGATCGGTGATGGACTTGGTCTGGGTCAGGCTCGCTTGTGCGCTTTTGAGCGTGGCTTCATACACCGACGGGTCGATCTGGTAGAGCTGTTGCCCTTCCTTCACGTCGGCGCCTTCCTTGAACAGGCGCTTGAGAATGATGCCGTTGACCTGAGGCCGGACTTCCGCGATGCGAAAGGCCGTGGTGCGGCCTGGCAGCTCGGTGGTCAGGGTATAGGCTTGCGGTTGAATGGTGACCACGCCGACCTGAGGGGTTTGAGCGGGCGGTGCCGCTTCTTCCTTTTTACATCCGCTGAGCAGCGATGCCAGGGCGACGGCAGTGACCAGAGCGGTAACAGCTGGCTTAAGTTGCATGAAGATCCTCGGGTCAGGCGCGCAGAGTGCGCACAAGAAGTGTGGAAGGGTAAAAAACAAGCCGTGAGTGGATAAGTAGCTTGCTACGCAATATACTTACGTTCATGGTTGTTTGTAAACTCTTGACAGGCTTCACGCAATGTTGACAAAGCACCGCCGCAAGCCTCGATTCTAGTACGTTCGGCGCCCATGACGGCGTCGTCCCACAATTATTCAGATGACGGTCAAGTACCGTCCACAGTGTCCCGATTGAGGTTTTACTGCCATGGTTCGTCGCACCAAAGAGGAAGCTCAGGAAACGCGCAGCCAGATTCTCCAAGCCGCCGAGCAAGCCTTTTATGAGCGTGGCGTAGCGCGTACCACCCTGGCGGACATCGCCGCTCTGGCGGGCGTGACGCGTGGGGCTATCTATTGGCATTTCAGCAATAAGTCCGATTTGCTCCAGGCCTTGCTCGACACGCTGCACGAACCCCTGGACGAATTGGCCCGGGCGAGTGAAAGCGAGGATGAAGTCGACCCGCTGGGCTGTATGCGCAAGCTGCTGATTCATCTCTACCATGAAGTGGCCCTGGACCCGAAAACCCGGCGCATCAACGAGATTCTGTTTCATAAGTGCGAGTTCACCGATGAAATGTGTGACATGCGCCGCCAACGCCAGACCCACAGCCTGGAATGCAACCTGCGTATCAGCCTGACGTTGCGTAACGCGGTTCATCGCGGGCAACTGCCTGAAAATCTCGACACCACCCGTGGGGCTGTCTGCATACATGCCTTCATCCACGGTTTGATCGGCCAGTGGCTGCTGGTCCCCG
Source organism: Pseudomonas sp. PA-1-6B (assembly GCF_021609545.1). Taxonomy (NCBI): domain Bacteria; kingdom Pseudomonadati; phylum Pseudomonadota; class Gammaproteobacteria; order Pseudomonadales; family Pseudomonadaceae; genus Pseudomonas; species Pseudomonas sp. PA-1-6B. Next base: position 17,907 of record NZ_WJZM01000079.1, on the reverse strand, counting down.
ATAGCTTTGAACTGCACCAGGACGCCGAGCGCTGGGCTGACATAGGGCTGGACATGCTGCGCCTGAGCCCCAGCCTGCGCAATTGAAACAAAATGCGTAATTGCAACCCGTTGTGTCAACAGTAAAGCCTAAGGACGGTCAATCGTCCTTCTGGCTGATTTGTGGGGTGACTTTATATACGGCCTGGCGGGCGGTTGATAGGTAGCCGGCTAAGTATTTTGTAGCGATATTGTTGCCGTTCTGTGAAGCGATGTTTCCAGGGGGGCTACAGACAGGCACAAATGTGGGAGGGGACTTGCTCCTGACACTGTAGGAGCGAGCTTGCTCGCGAAAAACTTCAACGATAACGCGTGCTTCCTGAGTGAACGCGGCGCCTGTTAGTTTCTCGCGAGCAAGCTCGCTCCTACAGCATTGGGTTTGCGGGGTACGTTAGATCGGCAGCGTCGGGTAGTCGATGTATCCCACCGGGCCTTTGCCATAGAAAGTTTCAGGGTGCGGCTCGTTCAACGGCGCATCGGCCTTCAGTCGCGCCGGCAGGTCCGGGTTGGCGATGAAAGGAATACCAAAGGCCACTGCATCCGCCTTGCCCGCCGCCAGCCAGGCATTGGCGCTGTCTTTGGTGAAGCGTTCGTTGGCGATGTATACGCCGCCGAAGGCTTTTTTCAGCTGTGGGCCGAGGCTATCCGCACCTTCTTTTTCGCGGGAGCAGATGAAGGCGATGCCGCGCTTGCCCAGTTCGCTGGCGACGTAGGTGAAGGTCTCGGCGAGGTTGTCGTCACCCATGTCATGCGCGTCAGCACGCGGTGCCAGGTGCACGCCCACGCGGCCGGCGCCCCAGACTTCGATGGCGGCGTCGGTGACTTCCAGCAACAGGCGCGCACGGTTTTCCAGGGAACCACCGTACTGGTCGGTGCGCTGGTTGGTGCTGCTCTGCAGGAACTGGTCAAGCAGGTAGCCGTTGGCGCCGTGGATTTCCACGCCGTCGAACCCGGCGGCCTTGGCGTTCTCGGCGCCGGTGCGGTAAGCGTCGACGATGTCGGCGATTTCAGCGGTTTCCAGGGCGCGCGGGGTTGGGTAGTCGGCCAATGGGCGAACCAGGCTGACGTGGCCTTTAGCCTGGACCGCACTCGGAGCCACCGGGGTTTCCCCGTTCAGGTAGGACTCGTGGGAGATGCGGCCAACGTGCCACAACTGCAGGAAGATCTTGCCGCCCGCGCCATGCACGGCCTTGGTGATGTTGGCCCAGCCGCGCACCTGATCGTTGGACCAGATGCCGGGGGTGTCCGGGTAGCCAACGCCCATGGGCGTCACGGAAGTGGCTTCGCTGAGGATGAGCCCCGCGGACGCGCGTTGCACGTAGTACTCGGCCATCAGCGCATTGGGCACCCGCCCGGCGTCTGCGCGGCAGCGGGTCAGCGGCGCCATGATGATGCGGTTCGACAGGTGCACGTCGCCCAGTGTGATCGGATCGAAAATAGTCGTCATGGAAAAAACACCTTCTCTTTCAAGTTGATCAGTTGGTCGCGGGGGCCAGGTCGGCGTTGCCGCCCTGACGGAAAGTGATGAGGGTCACCAGCAGCGCGAGAATCGCCAGTGCTGCAGCGGCCAGGGGCACGCTGGTCAGGCCGAAGCCGTGTGCAATCACGCTGCCGCCGACCCAGGCGCCGAGGGCGTTGCCAATGTTGAAGGCACCGATGTTCAGGGTGGATACCAGGTTCGGCGCGGCCTTGCCGAAGGTCACCACGTTGATTTGCAGCGCCGGCACGGCGGCGAACGAGGCGGTGGCCCACAGGAACAGGGTGATTTCAGTCGGTATCACCGCAACGCTGGTCCAGCTCAGCACCGTGGAAACCACCGCCATGCTGATGAACACGCCGATCAAGGTGGCCGCCAGGCGCTTGTCCGCCAGTTTGCCGCCGATGATGTTGCCCACCGTGAGCCCCAGGCCGATCAGCAGCAGTGTCCAGGTCACGCCCTTGGGCGACACGCCGGTCACATCGCCCAGCAGCGGCGCGACGTAGGTAAAGAGGGTGAACATGGACGCGGCAAACAGTGCGGTCATGCTCAGCGACAGCCAGATACCGGCACCCTTGAGGGCGGCCAGTTCGGCGCGCATGTCGAGTTTTTCTTCGTCACGCTTGGCGGGCAGGAAGCGAATGAGGCCGATCAAGGCAATCACGCCAATCACGGTCACGGCCCAGAAGGTCGAGCGCCAGCCGGCTTCCTGGCCCAGCGCCGTACCCAGGGGCACGCCCAGCACGTTCGCCAGGGTCAACCCAGTAAACATCAGCGCCACGGCCGACGCACGTTTGTTGGCCGGCACCAGGTTGGCCGCCACCACCGAGCCAATACCGAAGAAGGCACCGTGGCACAACGCTGTCACCACACGGGCAAACATCAGCACGTTGTAGTCGCTTGCCAGGGCACAGAGCAGATTGCCGATAATGAAAATACCCATCAACGCTACCAGCGCCGCCTTGCGTGGCAGCCTGGCGGTGGCCAGTGCCATGAACGGTGCGCCGATGGCCACGCCCAGGGCGTAGCCGGTGACCAGCCAGCCGGCGCCGGGAATCGACACACCCAGGTCCGTCGCCACATCGGGCAGCAAGCCCATGATGACGAACTCGGTGGTGCCGATGGCAAAGGCGCTCAGGGCCAGTATGAGTAGCGAGAGGGGCATGGGCGTGTCCTTGATGATTACGGTGCGCTGAGTTCGGTAATGAGCGCAGCGAGAAAGGCTTGGATCACTTCCTCGTTGCGCTTGAAAAAGTGCCACTGCCCGGCCTTCTGGCTGGTGATCAACCCCGCCCGTTGCAAGGTGGCCAGGTGCGCCGACACGGTCGACTGGGACAAGCCGCAGCGCTGGTCGATCTGCCCGGCGCAGATGCCGTATTCGTGGTTGTGCAATTGCTCGGGGAACTGCACTTTCGGGTCTTTGAGCCAGGTGAGGATGTCTCGTCGTACTGGGTGCGCCAGGGCTTTTATTATTTCGTCGAGGTCGATGGACATGGCAGGGTGCTCGGTGTCGTAAAGCGTTATATCGCTATGAGGCGAACTTTAAATCGTAATATTCCGATATACCAATATGATTTTGATCTGAGACCAGGTCAAATCGGTATATCGGGTTATAACGATATGCGGTTGGCAGTGGTAGACTGCGCGGCATGAATTATCTCGCACATCTGCACCTGGGCGGCCAACTTCCTGCGCAATTGCTGGGTAGCCTTTATGGTGACTTCGTCAAAGGCCGCCTGCAGGGCCAGTTCAGCCCGCAAATCGAAGCGGCGATCCAGTTGCATCGCTCCATCGACCGCTTTACCGATAGCCATCCGCTGGTGGGCGAGGCGTTGTCGCGCTTCAGTCTGACCCGCAGGCGCTATGCCGGGATCGTCCTCGATGTGTTTTTCGACCATTGTCTGGCGCGGGATTGGGCGCTGTATGCCGACCAGTCTCTGGAGCGTTTCACGTCGCAGGTGTATCGGGTGTTGGCGGCTGAACCCGCGTTGCCGGGGCGGCTGGCGCAGATCGCGCCGTACATGGCGGCGGATGATTGGTTGGGCTCGTACCGCGAGTTTGCGGTGATGGAGCAGGTGCTGCGCGGGATTTCGCGGCGGCTGACACAGCCCGAGGAACTGGGGTATGCGATGCAGGAGTTGCGGGTTTTGTATGAGCCGTTGAGTGAGGACTTTCGACTGTTCTACCCAGAGTTGCAGAAATTTGCACAATCTCAACTGACTACATGAGATCTGAATGTGGGAGCTGGCTTGCCTGCCCCCACATTTGGATTGAGTTCACATTGCTTCAGGCTGCGAATGCAGGCCGAGCGGCCACTTGCTCAGTTTCCGGCACCGGGCCGAATAGCGCCTTCTGCACCGCCTGCTGCGCCTGATACGCCAATGCCGCACGTTCCTGACCGGCGCAGGCAATCGGTTTGAGCACATGAATCTCTACATCGCCCTGATCATTGGAAAACAAGCGCATCAGGTGCGAGAGCAAATCATCATCGCCAATGAAGGGCGCCAGCGGGTCGACTTGGCCGTCGCGCAGATACCGAATCGCTACTGGCTGCAGTGACACATCCGCATCGATCGCGCTGGCCAGCAAGCGCCCGTGGAATGTGCGCAGGCCGCGCCCGTCGGTGGTGGTGCCTTCGGGGAACATCAGCAAGGGGTGCTGTTGCTCCAGATGACGGGTCATTTGCTTGCGGATCAGTTGGCTGTCACCTGATCCGCGACGAATAAACAGGCTGCCAGCCTTGGCCGCCAGCCAGCCGGCCACCGGCCAGGTGCGCACCTCGGCCTTGGACAAAAACGACATCGGCGCCACCATGCCCAGCAACGGAATATCCGTCCACGACACATGATTGCTCACCCACAGCATCGGCGTTTGCGGCAACTCGCCATGCACCGTCACGCGAAAGGGCAGGGCGTTGGTCAGTCGCGCCATAAAGAAGCGCGACCAACGCTGGCGCCGCACCATCGAGTTAGCCACGCCCAGGCGCTCGAACAGGCCAAACACACTGGCCATGCTCAACCCCAGCCCCACCACCAACAGCACGCGGGCGATGCGCCCGTAAATGCGCAGGCGGTTCATCACATGGCCGCCTTGAAGTGGCGCGCGTAACGCGGGCACAACTCGTCGCGCTTGAGCAGGATAAACACGTCTGCTACCTGGAAGTCTTCATCCCAGCACGGCTCGCCGCAGATCTTCGCGCCCAGGCGCATGTAGGCCTTGAGCAGCGGCGGCATTTCGGCGATGACGTTGGACGGCAGGTCCAGGGCCGGCAGTGGTTTTTTCGGTTCGGCGCGCAGGTGTTCGTTGCACAGGTAGCGCTCGCGCAAGCGCTGCATGATCGCGTGGGCCTGGATGCCGCCATCGTGCATCGGGATGCTCGCGCAGCCCATCAGGTAGCTGTAGCCGCCCTGGTTGAGCACTTCGGCCAACTCGCCCCATAACACCGCGATGGTGCCGCCATTGCGATAGGCCGGGTCGACGCAGGTGCGGCCAATCTCCAGGATCGGGCCCTGCAAGTGCAGCAGGCCATGCAGGCTGAATTCTTCTTCACTGTAGAACCGGCCCAGGGTGCTGGCGGCCTGGTGGTCGAGCAGACGGGTAGTCGCGACGAGTCGACCGCTGTTCAAATCCCGCACGCCGATATGGCTGCAGTGAACATCATAGTCATCCATGTCCAGACCCAGTTCCGCGCCTTTCAGCTTGGCGTTGAACTCGCCGCTGAACACGTTGAACCGCAGGGCCTGGGCTTCCTGCAATGCCTGTGTGCCTACCAGGCGTTCGGCTTGCAGACGGCGTTCATTGCCTTTGTCGCTGATGCGGGCGATCTGAGTCATAGCGAGTCTCCGGGTGCCGGCCAGGTTGCGGCCAGTCGACTTTGTTGTCCAAAGTCAGGCTATGTAGCCTCGGTGTCAGCTCCATGAAGTTACGGTGACGGTTGGATGACAGCCCCCTTGTCGCAAATCTGTCACTGGCGTGAGCTAGGCTCGCGGGCTTGAATGCCCCCTTGAGTTTGCGTCCATGGTCCGAGGCCTGTTGTGCGTTGCCCTGCTGTTTGTCGCCGTGAATGCTCGCGCTGAAATCTGGCCTGAAAAGGAGTGGGCCGTGGGCACAACCCTCACCGGTCCCGCTGTCGATGCTCTGGACGCCTACGCTTTCCCACCTCGTGACGATGCCACCCGCAACGGTATTCGCACCGATGCGTTGCTGGTCATTCGGGATGGCGAAATCATCTATGAACGCTACGCCGCGCCCACCACTGCCAGCACACCGCACCTGACCTGGTCCGTCAGCAAAAGCCTGATGGCTACCGTGCTGGGCGTGGCCTATGGGCAAGGCCGCTTCAAACTCAACGACCCCGCCGCACGTTTCTACCCACCGATGAAGCAGCACCCCAAGGTGAGCATGGCCGACCTGCTGCACTGGGCCTCCGGGTTGGACTGGCAGGAAGACTACGAGTACGCCCCGTTGAAATCTTCGGTGGTGGCGATGCTCTACACCCGTGGCCACACCGACATGGCGCAATTCGCAGCGGATACCGAGGCGGTCGCCGCCCCTGGCCAGGCTTTCCGTTATTCCAGTGGCGACAGCACTATCCTGTCCGCCGCGCTCAAGGGCATGCTCGGCCTCAAGGCCTACATGACCTACCCGTGGGACGCGCTGTTCCAGCCCTTGGGCATTCGCGACGCAACCTGGGAAACCGACGCCGATGAGACGTTTGTCGCGTCGTCCTATGCCTACCTCACGGCCCGGGATCTGGCACGAGTAGGGCTACTGATGGCGCGGGATGGACGCTGGCAGGAGCGGCAACTGCTGCCCAAGGACTGGGTCGCCTTCAACCGCCGGCCCTTCGACCGCTACAAAGCCGGCCAGGATGAAGCCGTGCCGGGCGGCCATTGGTGGCTCAACACCGGCGCCCCCCAACCCTGGCCCGACGCACCGGCCACTACCTTCGCCGCGCTGGGGCACTGGGGCCAGGCGCTGTTTGTGCTGCCCGACGAACACCTGGTGATCGTGCGTTACGGCGATGATCGGGATGGCAGTTACCGGCATAACGAACTGCTCAAACGCGTGCTGGCGGCGGTGCGCTCATGATTCGACGCCATCCGTTCATCAGCGTTTTACTGGTGTTGTTCTTCGCACTGTCGGGCTGGGTTTGGCATGAGCGCGTCAACCTGCAAGCCTTCCCCGACATCATCGCGGCTTACACCGCCAAGGAGTACTGCTCGTGCCGGTACGTGGCCAACAACCCGGCGCAGTATTGCCTGGGGTATGTGAAGCAGTACGTGCCAACCAGTGCGTTCACTGACTCTCCGGAACGCAGTGAAGTCACGGCAAGCGGTTTAGGGCGTACGCACACGGCGCGGTGGTTGGGCGACCGTCAAGGCTGCCGCCTCAACCCCTGACACACCCAAATTCCCCTGTGGGAGCTGGCTTGCCTGCGATAGCGCCAGGTCAGCCAACATCACTGGTGCCTGTGCCGCCGCCATCGCAGGCAGCTCCCACATTTAGATTATCTGCGTGGGTTCTCGGAAAAAGAACCGGCCCTGAGGTTCCACAGAGTGGAACCACCTTTGATTGTCCTCACGCGCACATCGCGCTTAGCTGTCGATGTGTCGCCAACAAGAACGGGACCACCCGCCTGTGAGGAGAATTACCATGCGTCCGCACCAGCACATCCTGGATTGGCTCAGCGACGTTGCCAGCGACTTGCACGCTGTGCGTCACGATATCCACGCCCATCCCGAACTCGGCTTTGAAGAGAACCGCACCTCAGCGCTGGTCGCACAGTCACTCAGGGAGTGGGGCTACGAGGTGCACACCGGTATCGGCAAGACCGGTGTGGTCGGCGTGCTGCGTAACGGCAACAGCTCGCGCACGTTGGGGATTCGCGCCGACATGGACGCCTTGCCCATCATCGAAAATACCGGCGCGGTCTATACCAGCCAGCATGCCGGCTGCATGCACGCCTGCGGCCATGACGGCCACACCACCATGTTGCTCGGCGCCGCGCGTTACTTGGCGGCGACGCGGCAATTCGACGGCACTTTGAACCTGATTTTCCAACCCGCCGAAGAAGGCCAGGGCGGCGCCGAGGCGATGCTGGCGGACGGTTTGCTGGAGCGCTTCCCCTGCGACGGGTTGTTCGGGATGCACAATATGCCAGGCTTGCCGGCTGGGCATCTGGGCTTGAGAGTGGGGCCGATGATGGCCTCCCAGGACCTGCTCACCGTGACGCTCGAAGGCGTAGGTGGTCACGGCTCGATGCCGCATTTGACCGTGGACCCGCTAGTGGCGGCGGCGAGCATGGTCATGGCCTTGCAAACGGTGGTAGCGCGCAATATCGACACCCAGGAAGCTGCCGTGGTCACGGTCGGCGCCCTTCAAGCAGGGCAAGCCGCCAATGTGATTCCCCAGCAAGCCCTGTTGCGCCTGAGCCTGCGCGCACTTAACCCCAAGGTACGCGAACAGATGCTGGAACGGGTCAACGCGATCATCCAGACCCAGGCCGCCAGCTTCGGCTGCACCGTGCAGATCGAACACCGGCCGGCCTACCCGGTACTGGTCAACCACGCCGAAGAAACCGAATTCGCCCGCCAGGTCGGTGTGGCCTTGCTCGGTGCCGACGCTGTGGATGGCAACACCCGCACGCTGATGGGCAGCGAAGACTTCGCCTGGATGCTGCAACGCTGCCCCGGCAGTTACCTGTTTATCGGCAACGGCGTGTCGCGACCGATGGTGCACAACCCCGCCTATGACTTCAACGACGACATCCTGCTGACCGGCGCAGCCTACTGGGGCGCGCTGGCCGAGAGCTGGCTCAAGCCTGCCTGACGACCTCATCTTTTTCTGCCGCTGGACCCTTTCCCTGTATCGGTTGAATGGAGTGTTCCTCATGCAGACTTCAAAGCCTGGCGTTTCCCGCACCCGCCAAGTGGTGGCGGCCGTGATCGGCAACGCGCTGGAATGGTATGACTTTATCGTCTACGGCTTTCTCGCCAGCATCATCGCCCGGCAGTTCTTCCCCTCGGAAGACGAATACGCGTCGCTGCTGATGGCCCTGGCCACCTTTGGCGTGGGCTTTTTCATGCGTCCGGTGGGCGGCATCCTGTTGGGCATCTATGCCGATCGCAAAGGCCGCAAAGCCGCGATGCAGTTGATTATCCGGCTAATGACCGTGTCCATTGCGCTGATCGCCTTCGCGCCGAACTACGCCGCCATCGGCATGGGTGCGCCGTTGCTGATTGTGGTGGCGCGGATGCTTCAGGGGTTTGCCACCGGCGGTGAATATGCCAGCGCCACGGCATTTCTGGTGGAGAGCGCACCTGCCCATCGCAAGGGCTTGTATGGCTCCTGGCAATTGGTGGGGCAGTGCCTGGCGGTGTTCGGCGGGGCGGCGATGGTGGCGTTGGTCACGCATTTCTTTTCGCCTGAAACCCTCGACCTGTGGGGCTGGCGCCTGCCGTTTGTGCTGGGCTTGCTGATCGGCCCGGTCGGGTTGTGGATTCGTCGGCACATGGAAGACCCGGAAGAGTTTATCCAGGCGCGTAAAAACGCCACCGGCCCGGCGCCGAGCCTCATGCAAGTGCTGCGTGACCATCGGCGCAGCATCCTGGTGTCCATGGGCCTGGCCTGCGGGGCGACGGTCTCGTTCTACGTGGTGCTGGTGAACATGCCGACCTTCGCCCACAAGAACCTCGGCCTGCCGCTGGACCAGGTGCTGATGGTGCAGATGTTTGCGGTGGCGCTGATGACCGTGGTGATCCCCTTGTCCGGCCTGCTCTCGGATCGGTTGGGACGGCGACCGGTGTTGATGGCCTTCACCCTGGCGTTCTTCGTGATGGTCTACCCGTTGTATGTGTGGGTAGCCGCTGCGCCGTCCATCGAGCGCCTGCTGGTGATGCAGGTGATGTTGTGCACGGCGATTGGCGGGTTCTTCGGGCCCGCGCCGACGGCATTGGCCGAACAGTTCCCTATCGAGGTGCGCTCGACCGGCGTGTCGGTGGCCTATAACGTGGCGGTAATGGTGTTCGGTGGTTTCGCGCCGTTGATCGTGACCTGGCTGAGCAAGGTGCTGGGCACGCCGGTGGCGCCCTCGTTCTATGTATTGTTTGCGTGCGTGCTGACGCTGCTGGGCACTTACTGCATGCGCGAGGCACCCCGGGCGAGCAAGCCGCTGCCGTTTTCCAGAGAGGTGAAGCCTTGAGTATTGTTGATTGGGATGCCACTGAGCTGTCGCGGGCCATTCATGGGCGGCAGGTGTCGTGCGAAGAGGTGATGCAGGCGTACCTGGCGCAGATCCAGCGCTTTAACCCTGGCGTGAGTGCGCTGGTGTCGTTGCGCGAAAGCGAGGCCGTGCTGGCCGAGGCGAGAGCCTGTGATCGTGAGTTGGACCGGGGCCATTCCCGTGGCTGGATGCATGGCATGCCCCAGGCCATCAAGGACCTGGCGGCCACCCAGGGTTTGCGCACCACCCTGGGCTCACCGCTGTTCGCCGAGCATGTACCGAACGAAGACGCCATCAGCGTGGCGCGGGTGCGGGCCAGTGGCGCGATCATCATCGGCAAGACCAACGTGCCGGAGTTCGGCCTGGGCTCCCACACCTACAACACGCTGTTCGGCACCACCGGCAATGCCTATGACCCGCGCCTGGCGGCCGGCGGTAGCAGTGGCGGGGCGGCGGTGGCCCTGGCGCTGCGCATGCTGCCGGTGGCCGACGGCAGCGACATGATGGGCTCGCTGCGCAACCCGGCGGCGTTCAACAACGTGTTCGGCTTGCGCCCCTCCCAAGGGCGGGTGCCTCACGGGCCGATGCCGGAACTGTTCGTGCAGCAATTGGGCACCGAAGGCCCGATGGGGCGCAGCGTAATGGATGTGGCGCGGTTGCTGAGCATTCAGTCCGGTTACGATCCCCGGGCGCCGTTGTCATCCAGGGACGATCCCGCTGTGCTGGGCCAGCCGTTGCAACGCGACTTCAACGGCGCACGCCTCGGTTGGCTGGGGGACTACAACGGTTATCTGCCGATGGATGATGGCGTGATGAGCCTGTGCGAAGCGGCGCTGGATGATTTCGCCAGGTTGGGCTGTGAAGTGCACAGCTGCCAACCGGACTTTTCCATGGCGCGCCTGTGGCGCTGCTGGTTGGTACACCGCCATTGGCTGGTGCACGGCAACCTCGGCGCGGCCTACGCCAACCCGCAAAAACGCGCGCTGCTCAAGCCCGAAGCGCAATGGGAAGTGGAGGGCGGCCAGGGCTTGAGTGCCCAGCAGGTTTACCAGGCGTCGGTGGACCGCAGTGAGTGGTACCGCGCTTTGGGCAAGCTGTTCGAACGTTACGATTTCCTGCTGTTGCCCACCGCCCAGGTGTTCCCTTTCGATGCACAACAGCCTTGGCCACGCCTCGTTGGCGGGCGCGAAATGGACACTTATCACCGCTGGATGGAGGTGGTGATCGGCCCGACCCTCGCCGGTTTGCCGAGCATGAGCATCCCGGTGGGCTTCAACCCGCAGGGCTTGCCCATGGGCCTGCAAATCATTGGCCCGGCCCAGGCCGACAGGGCGGTGCTGCAATTGGCCTATGCCCATGAACAACTGACCCAATGGGTGCAACGCCAGCCGCCGGCGTGCCTTGCAACGACCCGCTGAGCGCTGACCGGGCCTGTATCTTGCTGTGAAAAAAGATCATCCACCGGCAACAGGGAGATCGAACATGGAGACAGGCACTGTACGCTCGGTTGAGCGCGCTCTGGCAATCGTCGAGTTGCTGGGCGAGCACCAGGCGCTGGGGCTGGAAGAACTGCACTACCTCACGCAGCTGCCCAAGGCCACGGTGTCGCGCATGTTGCTGACCTTGCAGGAACAGGGGTGGGTCTACCGCGGCCTGAGCGATCGGCGTTACCGCCTGCGTGCCCGGCGTTTGTTCGGCGATACCCAGCAACGCTTCAAGCGCCAGGTGGTGGAGAGCGCCGCCCCTTGGTTGCTGGAGCTCAGCGAGCGCACCGGGCTGGTGGTGGACTTGTCGTGCTTCGATGGCGAGCGCCTGGAGGTCATGGAAAGCGCGATCCCCAGCGTGTTACGCAAGCTGTACCCGAACAACTGCCAGATCGTCGGCCAGTACGCCAGCCTGTTCCACTCGGCGATGGGCAAGGCTTGCCTGACGCAATTGCCGGCTGACGAAGTACAGCGCCTGGCAGGCCGCAATCATGTGGCGGCAGACGAGCACTATCGCGCATGCGAGCAAACCCAGCACCAGGGCTTCGGACAGCGTACCGAGGGCTACTGGGAATATCCGGTGCGTTTGCCGTTCCTGATCCGGGCGGTGGCCTTGCCGGTGCGCGCCAATGGCCGATTGGTGGGGAGCATGGCGCTGCATTGGCCCATGCATCAGGCGCCGGTGGAGCGGGTGTTGAATTTGCACATGGGCAGCCTTGAAGAAACGATCTGCGAAGTGCAGCGAACGCTGGTTTGAAAACACAGCAAAAACCCTGTGGCAGCTGGCTTTTGTGGCGAGGGAGCTTGCTCCCGCTGGGGTGCGTAGCGCCCTCAAAAAGCCGGCTCCAGCTGCGCTGTCGAACGGGAGCAAGCTCCCTCGCCACAGCAAGCCAGCTCCCACATTGAATTTGCGCCGGTTGTGAGATTGCGCTTAAGGTTCGCCCAGGTTTTTTGCCCCATGAGTCTTTATGTTCAATGTCAAACCTCTGGTCTTCGCGCTGCTGACCTGTGCTGCCGTGCCCGCCCACGCCGATTGGTACCTGGATAACGAATCCTCGCGCCTGTCTTTCGTCACCACCAAAAACACCGAGATTGCCGAAGTCCAGCGCTTCCTGGTGCTGCACGGCAAAGTCGACGCCAAAGGCGCGGCTCGGCTGGAAGTGGAGCTGGACTCAATCAACAGCGGTATTCCGGTGCGCGACGAGCGCATGCGTAAAGAGCTGTTCGAGATCAAGACCTTCCCCGAAGCGCAGATCAGCGCACAGATCAATCTGCAGCCCATCAATGATCTGGCGTCCGGCGCGCAGTTGGAATTGCGCCTGCCCTTGAGCGTCACGCTGCACGGCAAGACCCAGACCTACAGCGCCGAACTGCTGGCCACGCGCCTGGATGAGCGGCGTTTCCAGGTGGTAACCCTGGAGCCCGTGGTGCTGCATGCCGAAGATTTCGACCTGGCGCCCGGTGTGGCGACCTTGCGCAAGGCGGCAGGGCTCAAGTCGATCAGTTTGTCGGTGCCGGTGGGTGCGGTGCTGATCTTCACGGCGCGCTGACATGAGCGGCGCGGTGTTCCCGTGGCGCAGCGCCAATCAATTCGAATTGCTGATCGACGGGCCGAACTTCTTCCCCGAGATGCTGGTAGGTATCGCCCGGGCCGAGCAGCAGGTTGACCTTGAGTTATACTTGGTCGAAGCCGGGGCCTGCGCCGAGGCCATGGTGCAGGCCCTGGTGCTGGCCGCCGAACGCGGCGTGCAGGTGCGTTGCCTGTTCGACGATTACGGCAGCCTGGCGTTTACCCTGGGGCTGCGCAAGCGCTTGACCGATGCCGGCGTGGCGCTGCGCTTTTACAACCGCCTGAATTGGCGGCGCTGGATGCGCAACCTGTATCGCGACCATCGAAAGCTACTGCTGATCGACCAGCGCATTGCGGTGGTCGGCGGCACCGGTGTCACCGACGAGTTCTGGACGCCGGGGCAAGACACCGCCGACTGGCATGAAGTGATGGTGCAGATCAGCGGCCCGCTGGTGCTGGACTGGCAGGCCCTGTTCGATCGGCAATGGCACGCTAACGCCGCGCGCCGTGAATGGAAACCGGCTACCCACTTTGGTTTGCCTCGTTTGCCCAAGGTGCCCGCCACCGGGCCGGGGCTGGGCCGCGTGGCGTATGCCGATGCGCGTCAGCACCGTGACATCCTGCAATCGTTGATTCGTGCTTTGAACAGCAGCAAGGGGCGTATCTGGCTGGCGACCCCGTACTTCCTGCCAACCTGGAGCGTGCGCCGCGCCTTGCGCCGGGCGGCAGGGCGCGGTGTGGACGTACGTTTGCTGCTCACCGGCCCGCGCACCGATCACCCGTCGGTGCGTTACGCCGGGCACCGTTATTACCCGCGCCTGCTGCGTTCAGGCGTGCAGATCTTCGAATACCAGCCGTGTTTCCTGCACCTGAAGATGGTGCTGGTGGATGATTGGGTGAGCATTGGCTCGTGCAATTTCGACCACTGGAATCTGCGCTTCAACCTGGAAGCCAACCTGGAAGCGCTGGACCCGCAGTTGACGGCAGCGGTTGTGGGCAGTTTCGAAGCGGACTTTGCCCAAAGCCAGGCGGTGAGTCTGGAGGCCTGGAAGGCGCGGCCATTGTGGCGGCGGGTGAAGCAGCGGGTGTGGGGCTGGATTGATCGGTTGGTGGTCAATCTGCTGGATCGGCGCGGTTAGCCGGGCCACCTCAAGTCCAATGTGGGAGCTGGCTTGCCTGCGATAGCATCACCTCGGTACACCTGACAAACCGAGGTGCCTGTATCGCAGGCAAGCCAGCTCCCACAAAAGCCAGCTCCCACCCAGACCGTGTTTACAGCTTCAGATCAGAGCAGTTCAAACGTCTGCTGCTGCACATCCTGGGAATCCAACCCGATCTGCACATTGAACTCGCCCGGTTCCGCCGCGAACTTGAGCTGGGCGTTGTAGAACTTCAGGTCGTCCTCGGTGATGGTGAAGTGCAACGTGCGCGCTTCGCCAGCCTTGAGCATGACCTTCTGGAAGTTCTTCAGCTCCTTGATCGGGCGGATCATCGAACCGGCCACGTCCTGGATATACAACTGCACAACCGTTTCGCCATCGACCTTGCCAGTGTTCTTCACGGTGACGCTGGCGTCGAGCTTGCCGGTCTTGTTCAGCGTGGTGGACGACAGCGCCATGTCCGACAGGCTGAACGTGGTGTAGCTCAGGCCATAGCCAAACGGAAACAGGGGGCCGGTGGTGTCATCGAAGTACTGCGAGGTGTAGTTGCCCGGCTTGCCTGGGGTGAATGGCCGGCCGATGGTCAGGTGGTTGTAGTAGGTCGGAATCTGCCCCACCGAACGAGGGAAGGTGATCGGCAGCTTGCCCGATGGGTTGTAGTCACCGAACAGCACGTCGGCGATGGCGTTGCCGCCTTCGGTACCTGCGAACCAGGTTTCCAGGATCGCGTCGGCCTGTTGGTTCTCTTCGAGAATCGACAGCGGACGGCCGTTCATCAACACCAGCACCAGCGGTTTGCCGGTGGCTTTGAGGGCCTTGATCAAGTCGCGCTGGCTTTGCGGGATGTTCAGATCGGTACGGCTCGACGATTCGTGGGACATGCCACGGGACTCGCCCACCGCCGCGACGATAACGTCGGCGTTGTTCGCCGCCTTCACCGCTTCATCAATCAGCACCTGGGCAGGGCGCGGGTCATCCACCACTTCCGGGGCATCGAAGTTGAGGAAGTTGAGGTAGTCGAGCACCGCTTTGTCGCCGGTGATGTTGGCGCCACGGGCATAGATCACTTTGCCTTTTTCACCGATCACGGCGTTCATGCCGTCGAGCAGGGTCACCGATTGCGCAGGCCGGCCGGCAGCAGCCCAACTGCCCATCATGTCGATGGGTGCCTTGGCCAGCGGGCCGACCAGGGCAATAGTCGCGGATTTTTTCAGCGGCAGGGTGTCGTTGTGGTTTTTCAGCAACACCAGGCTGCGGCGCGCAATGTCGCGGGCCTCGGCACGGTGCAGGCGGCTGTCGGCGTAGGTGTCGGCCGGGTCATCCTCGGCCTTGCCGATGCGCAGGTACGGGTCCTTGAACAGGCCCATGTCGTACTTGGCGCCGAGCACTTCGCGCACGGCGTTGTCGATGTCGCTCTGCTGGATTTCGCCGGACTTGAGCAGCCCCGGCAATTCCTTGCCGTACAGCGAGTCGTTCATGCTCATGTCGATGCCGGCCTTGATCGCCAGCTTGGCGGCTTCACGCCCGTCCTTGGCCACGCCGTGCTTGATCAGCTCGAAGATCGCACCGTGGTCGCTGACGGTCAGGCCCTTGAAGCCCCAGTCCTTGCGCAGCAGGTCGTTCATCAGCCAGGTGTTGGCCGTGGCAGGCACGCCGTTGATCGAGTTGAGTGCGACCATCACGCCGCCGGAGCCGGCCTTGATCGCCGCGTGGTAAGGCGGCAGGTAGTCCTGGTACATCTTGACCGGGCTCATGTCGACCACGTTGTAGTCGCGCCCGCCTTCCACCGCACCATAGAGGGCGAAGTGCTTGACGCTGGCCATGAGGCTGTCGGCATTCGCGGGGCTGGTGCCCTGGAACGCCTTGACCATCACTTCGGCAATGCGTGACACCAGGTAGGTGTCTTCACCGAAACCTTCGGAAGTGCGGCCCCAGCGCGGGTCGCGGGAGATATCGACCATTGGTGCAAACGTGATGTCGAGGCTGTCGGCGGCGGCTTCCTGGGCGGCGATGCGCCCGGAGCGGCCAATGGCGTCCATGTCCCAGCTGGAGGCCAGGGCCAGGCTGATCGGGAAAATGGTGCGGTGGCCGTGGATCACGTCATAGGCGAAGAACATCGGGATCTTCAAGCGGCTGCGCATGGCCGCGTCCTGCATCGGACGGTTTTCCGGGCGGGTGATGGAGTTGAACGTGCCACCGATGCGGCCGGCGGCGATTTCCTTGCGGATCATCTCGCGGGGCATTTCCGGGCCGATACTGATCAGGCGCAATTGGCCGATCTTCTCATCCAGGGTCATTTGCTTGAGCAGGTCGCTGACGAAGGCGTCCTTGTCGTTAAGCGCAGCAGGCTTTGTTTCTGCCCATACGGGGTGGCTGGCCAGAGTGGCAACAAGGCCGAGCAAACACAGCTTTTTCATGAATATCCTTTTTCGGCGACTGCGCAGCATTCAAAGAGATGCTGTCGGCCAAAATGTGGGGAACGTCTATTGTTGTTCGGGTGTTGTTCAGATAAATGCAGCACACTCTGAACTCTTTTTCGCGCTGGGCATCTTTGTAGCTGATTGGCTCGAAGCATTCCAGTGGTGGCGGATTATGCCCCAAGCGCGTGGTTTATAGGGTTAGTCGTCAAATTCCATCAGATCGGGCAGGAGAAACACTATGCAAGCAGCACACACTTATCGCTGGGGCTTCAAGGCTGCGGCGCTGTTACTGATCAGCAGCGTGCTGAGCGGTTGCGGCATCAACAACATCCCGACCCTGGACGAACAGGCCAAGGCCGCCTGGGGCCAGGTGCAGAACCAGTACCAGCGCCGTGCCGATCTGATCCCCAACCTGGTGGAAACGGTGAAGGCGTATGCCGCCCACGAACAAGAAACCCTTACCGCGGTGATTGAAGCGCGGGCCAAGGCCACCTCGATCCAGGTGGATGCCAGCACCCTGGACAACCCCGAAAAACTCAAGCAGTTCCAGCAAGCCCAGGATGGCCTGAGCGGCGCACTCAGCCGTTTGATGGTGGTGTCCGAGCGTTACCCGGACCTGAAGGCCAACCAGAACTTCCTGGCCTTGCAATCGCAACTTGAAGGCACCGAGAACCGTATCGCTGTGTCTCGCCGTGACTTTATCCAGGCCGTACAGGCTTACAACACTGAGATCCGCACCTTCCCGGGCCGCCTGTGGCACAGCGTGATGTACAGCGACTTGCCGATCCGCGCCACGTTTGAAGCCACCAGCGCCGATGCCGATAAAGCGCCGCAAGTGAAGTTCAAATAAGGCTGCACTGAGGTGTCGATGCGTTTATTACGGATAGGCCTGGCGCTGTGGCTGTTGGCCTGCGTGGGCGTGGCCCAGGCGGCACCGAGCTTCCCGGCGCTGACCGGGCGGGTGGTGGACAGCGCGCAGATGATCGAGCCGGCGGTGCGCGAGCAACTGACCCAGCAACTGCAGGCGCTGGAGCAGACCTCGGGCGACCAGTTGGTGGTGGTCACCGTGCCCGACCTGCAAGGCGTGCCTATTGAGGACTACGGTTATCAATTGGGCCGCCAGTGGGGCATTGGCCAGAAGGGCAAGGACAACGGCGCGCTGTTGATCGTCTCCCGTGATGACCGCCAATTGCGCATCGAAGTCGGGTATGGCCTGGAAGGCGTGCTGACGGATGCGCAATCCTGGGTGATCATCAACCAGGTGATCCTGCCCAAGTTCAAGGCCGGCAATTTCAGCCAGGGCATCAGCGACGGCGTGGCCGCGATGATCCAGGTGGTGGGCGGTGAGCCCTTGGCGGTGCCGGCCCATGTGGCGGATGCGAACTTCGCCATGGATAATCCCGGGTTTTCCATCGGCCTGTTTATTCTGCTGATCGGCGTGCTGTGGCTGTGCAATCGTATGGGCTTGCCGGTGGGCGCTATCCTGCTGGCGATTCTCAACAGCAGCGGGCGCGGCGGCGGTGGGGGCGGCGGT